>CAITXW010000273.1 GCA_903896425.1 uncultured beta proteobacterium
CAATCGCCTGCGCCACCTATTGCGCAGCCATGCTCCAACAACAAAAACGAGAACAATCGCGCCGACTCCCGCGCCGACCTTGGCGCCTGTCGAAACCTCATTGCCAATCGTGCCGGACATCCACAGTCCGACGCTCCCCAGGGCGGCCAACACAATAATTCCGACTCCTAGTCTCATGCCTGAAATTGCTTTCTGAATTTCACCATACAAGTGATGAGGAGTGCAGCCATGGTCAGCGTAGCGCTATGAGCCATTTTGATCACGCCACGACTTTGCGGTTAAACGCTCCACGGCGGCGTTGTAACGTGCCTGAGTTGTGCTCGCATCGTCTTGCTGAGTCGATTTCATGGCTTCGAAAACGTGTTCGGCAGAAACGGAACCGATGGCGTGAAGAGCATCATGGCGTGACAGGCCTTCGCGTTGCAGTCGAGCCATTGCTCGAACAATCGGTTCAAGGCCTTGGGCAACTTGGTTTTCAACGATCGCGTGAAATGCCGCATGAGCCGTGGCGTTGGGTAACTTGATGTGCATGGCACGGTGGTAATCCGCAACCAGCCCCATTCGTTCCTGTTCGTCGAGGGTGAGCCATTCTGCTGAATTGGGCGCGAGATCTGGATCGTAGTTGGACTTGGACATCTTGTGACGCCTTGAGTGTCTTGATGAATACTGCCCAGATATTACCTGGTCAGTCTGTGCGCAACTTGATCATCGCACCGCAAACATTGTCCCCAAAAAACGGGGGCAACTTTGTGGACAAGTTGCTGAACAAGTGCGCGCGCCAGCGCCAGCAATGGGCCGGCGGGAAGTGCTCAAACAATAGGCAATTAACAAATTCATGACGCCAGCAACCGGTTTCTCGCTCTCTGTCGCGACATCCTACCAATTGACAACTACAACCCATCGCCCCGGAACCCGCATGAACACTGGGTTCGACCTCTTGAAAAGTCAAGAGGCAAACAGAGAACAGAGAGAGGAATTGCTGAAAAAACAGGCAAACTGGGGTGGGAATGGGTAAAACAGGCAGGCACGGGGTCAAGAGGCAGTTGCCGTAAGTGCGCGTCAACATTGGAGATTTTCCAAAAGAAAAGCCCAACCGGTTAGGGTTGGGCTTAGGGTGTATGGTGGTGCAATGCGGACCCGGGTTCAAACTCGCTCTCGCAACAGGTGAGGAAAGATTCGGGTGATTGTCCCCTGTTTGCGGAGAATGTCTATTTCGTATTGTGGGATTTTCTTCACGCGTGCTTCGTGTTTCGCACCTCAATTCAGGTCGCGTCCAGTCAGAAAGTTGATTACCAATGTAAGTATTGACAATGTGTAGACGTTTGGCTATGCTTCACTGTGTATTCATTGTGAGGACAAAATCATGCGCGACATCGCCATCAATTTGCGGGCACGCTCGGACCAGCGCGACCTAATTGACAGGGCTGCCAGTACCTTAGGCAGGAATCGGTCAGATTTCATGCTGGAAGCGGCATGTGAAAAAGCTCAATCCGTTGTTTTGGATCGCACTTTTTTCACACTCGACAGTAAGGCCTTTGAACGATTTAGCGCTATCTTGGATGCACCAGTTCAACCTAACCCTGCGCTCGATCGCTTGTTGGCACGCCGCCCGATGTGGGAAAAGTGAAAGTGTTAACTGCTCCTTGCTTGCTCGGCGCAGACCACAATTTGGCAGTCTTTGACTGCGGTGAGTCGGTCATGAACGATTGGCTTAAACGCCGCGCCGCGGGCAATCAACTGTCAGGGGCATCCAGGACTTTTGTGGTGGCTGATGGTGCCAAAATGGTACGCGGGTATTACGCCTTGGCAGCCGGCGCAGTGGATCGCTCGGCAGCAACGAGCGCCATTCGACGCAATATGCCAGACCCTGTTCCTGTGATGGTGCTTGGTCGCTTGGCGGTCGATCTTGAATATCACGGCAAGGGGCTGGGTTCCGATCTGCTACAAGACGCGATTTTTCGGACAACCCGTTTGGCTCAAGAAGTCGGCATCCGTGCACTGGTTGTGCACGCATTGCATGATCAGGCCCGCGCATTTTATTTGCACCATGGATTCCGCGAATCCGAAATCGATCCGTTGGTGTTGATGCTGCGGATTGAATCCCGCGGCGGTCTTACGCTACTTTGACCAAGTCACGTAGACCCTTTGACTAATGCCCACGATCTCACCTATCGGAAGAACCCGCAGCCAATGGGGAGAAGGTCCTGTCTGGTGGCATGAATCGCTGTATTTCGTCGATATCGAAGGCCACCGAGTCCATCGCCTGGACCCCGCCGACGGGAGTGAACGCTTCTGGGATGTCGGGCAACGGGTCGGCACCGTAGTCCCTCGTGAAAGCGGCGGGCTGCTCATCGCGGGAGAGCACGGGATTTTCTTTCTCGATGAAGAAACCGGACACCTCACTGCAGTTGCCGACCCAGAGCGGGATATGCCTGACAACCGCTTCAATGATGGCAAGTGCTCACCAGATGGGCGATTCTTCGCAGGAACCATCAGCTTGACCAAAAAGGCCGGCAATGCCCAGCTTTACCGACTTGATCAGGATCTATCACTTCACCACGCCTTCGGCCCGGTAACCAATTCCAATGGGATTGTCTGGTCCGCCGATGGTAAGACCGTCTATTACATCGATACCCCGCGCAAGGAGGTGCTCGCCTTCGATTACGGTGACGGCCGTCTCAGCAATGTGAGGGGCGTAGTTTCAACCGCCTACCTTGAGGCGTCACCGGACGGGATGACAATCGATTCCGACGGGCATTTGTGGATCGCTTTCTGCCACGGGGCTTGTGTGGTTTGTTTTGATCCTCGATCGGGCGCAGAACTGCGTCGCGTCGAACTGCCCTGCCTGGAAACGACTGCTTGCACTTTTGGCGGACCTGAGTTGGCGGACCTTTTTGTTACTACTGGAGTTCATAAAACAAAGGTGGAGGAACACGCCGGGCGTTTGTTCGTCATCCGCGGGCTGGGCGTGCAGGGACTCCCGGCGAATGCTTTCGCCGGTTGACGATGGAGAACATTCGTAGCAGCCAAAACAAGCTTGCCTACACGTTGGTCAAAGCAGCGGTTGCCAGCTTCCATGTGAAAAATAGGGATCGGGCGACGCTTGGCGGGTATCACTGTCAGGCAACTGTTGGTATCACCAAGCACCAGCATGGACTCCGGCTGCACTTCGACCAATACTTTATAGGTGCAGGCGCTCACAAAATCCCCGTCGCGAAACGCAATTTGGCCTGCCTGGTACTAGTGCGCCGGTGAAGTGGCGGATTCTTTCAAATAGCTTTTCATCGCGCTTTTGCTGTCGCCAGTCATCAAGCTGATGTCGCCATGAGCAGGCGCCCAGGTTGTCGGCAGGGCATGGGACTTCCCCTTTCAAAGGTTGTAGACTGACGTTCCACATCAATCTTGGAACTCGATGCCACTACAAGATAGTGGGAAGTCCCTTCGTATTCGGGGAAAGTTGTTCAGACAAGCGGGGTCACTTCTCTAGGCCTCATTCTAAATAAGGGCTTAGGTAAGGTATTTAAGGAACTTCGCCCACTTGATGATCAGTTTATTGGGTGGATGCATGTGTATTTTCAGACGCAACTAACACCAAAAGATATATGATTCTAGACACGCTAAAAAATATAGATATATATAAGAATTTATCGCCCGATATTTATGTCGGCCTGCAATTCTTGAAGACTGCCGAACCTGACATAGCTCTGGGAACATATCCTATAAACGATAAGGTGAAGGCGATTGTAAGCGAATACGAGACCGTAGCCGACTTCAAAAGAGGTTACGAGGCGCATCAGCACATAATCGATATTCAATATCCTGTTATTGGTTTGGAGCGAGTTAAGTGGTCGCCGATTGAGGGGATGCAAGTTAATATTCCATACGATAGTGTGCGGGATCGTACGTTCTTCTGCATGCCATCAGCGCAGAGCACTCACGTGGACATTGGGAATGGAATATTTGCCATTATGTTTCCGGGAGACGGGCACGGACCACAGCATTTAATTGGCAAGCCGGAAGTCATCAAGAAAATCACGATCAAGATCTCCATATAAGAGGATCATTGGTCTGGCGATTACTCCAGAGCGTTTACCTTGGAATAGTCTGAGAGAAATCGACAGTGCTACGTTTGATTATAGAAAGGTATACATGTGATGCAGAGAATAATTGGCGAAATTCCCGCACGACTCGGAAGTCAAAGAGTAAAATAGAAGAATCTGCGCCTGCTCAACGGAGTTACTCTGATAGGCTAGCCCCTGTCGTACGCGCTCGACCTCCAACCCCACCATCATCACGTTGGCCTCTTCCATGCCTTCGGGGCGCTCGTGTGCTTCACGCAGATTCAGTGCCGGGAAGTTCAGAATCGACGACTCTTCGTTGATGGTGCCACTATCCGACAAGGATGCCTGCGCTGAAAGCTGCAGCTTCACATAGTCATGAAAACCCAACGGTTTCAACAGTCGCACCAGCGGGTGAAAAACCGTAGCCTATCTGCTCACCCCCGGCGGTATTTCTAAAAACGCGGCCCTGACAAAATGGTTTCTAAAGCGCCGGACCGTAAAATGCGAGTTGCTGCGGGCAGCAATTGACAGCGAGTTTTGGACACCATCATTACTAGGAGCAACGGCATGATCTCGTTTCTTGACCTGACGCCCCATATCTAGAACTAAGAAATGAACTTGACGAGGCCATTGCCCGCGTTGTCAGTTCTGGCTGGTTCATTGGTGGGCCAGAAGTAGAACAGTTTGAGGCGGATTACGCTGTCAGTGTGTTGCTCAAGCAGATTGCTGGCTTGGGCAACCCGACCCTGGAAACGATTGAGGTCAACCAACGGCAGAGCCGTCTTACTGTCAAGAGCGACTTCCTCCCCCAATTTGTCAGAATTGACTTGATAGATCTCGCATTTCGAAGCCAACATGGCTCCGTCATGTCCAACGATCAGCACCCCACAGCACCCGCCCTCCTCACCACCCAGCAAACCGCTGACCGGCTCGGGCTGACGACCACCAGTTTGCACGACCTGCGGTGTAAAGACGATGGTTTGCCCATTGTGCAAAAAGGTTTGCTGGTGGGCTACCAGTTGGAAGACATCCAGGCCCTTGAGCAGCGCGAGCTATTTGCGATTGTGAAACAGGTGTTGGCGGCCGATCGTCCGCTGCCGCTGATTCGTGCCATCGCCAAGGTGGTGATGGCGCCGCCGGTCAACGATGCCATCACATCAACGTCCGTCCCGATTTTCGTGTCTGACGCTGCCATGGTTTTGCCGTCGAACATCCATCGACTGCCGATTGCCAAAACCGATATTGAGCCAACTCCAGTGCGGCAGCCTGTGGTGCCGGATGCCGAGCCTGTCCGGTCATCCCAACCGGCATCGCCCTCCCCCATCACCCCATCAGCATCGCCGGCCACTCTGTCTTGGTACGTGGTCCACACCAAGATACGCCAGGAAGCACTGGCCATGACCAATCTGAACCGTCAGGGTTTTGAGTGCTACGTACCGATGATCAAAATGGAGAAGATGCGACGGCACAAGGCAACACTGGTTAAAGAGCCGATGTTCCCGCGTTACCTCTTTATCCGACTCGACACCAGCGGGTCAGGACCAAGCTGGTCACCAATCCGCTCCACCTTGGGGGTGAGTCAGCTGGTCCGGTTTGGTGGTCAGCCAGCGGTGGTTGATTCCAAACTGATCGAACTTCTTCGCACGCGGGAGCAAGGGGGTCAGCCTGAGCGGCTTTTCAAATCCGGGGAAAGGGTTGTTGTGGCCGAAGGTCCGTTTGCCGGAATCGAGGCCATTTTTAAGACCGCTGATGCCGAGAGCCGTTCCATGATTTTGCTGGAGATGCTGAGCAAACCGGTGGCGATGCGCATTGAGACTGCCAGTTTGCGCCGGGCAGGGTGACTTACCGTTTCCAATTGAGCGGAACGCCTTCTTGCCCAGCTATGCCAACTCAGCAAGCAACTCTGGGTGGCGACTGACCAGTTTGAGCAGACTTTGCGCAGCACCACTGGGCACCTTGCGCCCCTGCTCCCACTCCTGCAAAGTGCGCACCGACACGCCGGTAGCTCGTGCAAACTCGGACTGCGACAAGCCCGCCTGCGTGCGTGCCGCCAAAAGTTGCCACTGTGGGCCCACCAATACCTCCTGGGTCTGCACCGTGCCGTTGGCCAAGGTCACCGTTCGGCGCACACTGCCATCAGCCAACGGCTCAAACGTGGTGGTACGTGCCGCTTTGTTGGCCTGCAACTCCCGCACCGCTTCGAGTAGTTCTGCACCAATATTGCGATTGGCGTCACGCGCCTTTAGTTGTGCATCAGTCATCATGGTCCAGCAACTCCTTCAATTGTTTCAGCACCGCTGCGGAAATGCTGGTGCGCACGCTCTTGGCATAAATCACCAGCAGCAATATCTGCCCTGCCGCATTGCGCGTGTAGTAGCAGACGCGTACGCCGCCCGACTTGCCTGTTCCGCCGCGCGCCCAGCGCACCTTGCGCACGCCACCAGAACCTTTGACCACATCGCCAGCTTCGGGCTGCTCCAGCAAAAACTGCTGAAAGGCAATGTAGTCGGCTTCACTGAGGTAGTCGTACACCATCTTGGTGAACAGACCAGACTCGATGAATTCGTATCGCATGCGTCAGATTATACGCTTAAAGCGTATAGACAAAGGCTATTTTGCAATACACCGCCATATCGGCCCCCAGTCACCACCCAGCAACTTTATCTCCCCATTCTCAAAGATTTGACTTGATAGCTCCACGCCTGTAGAGCCAACATGCCTCAACCGCAAAAGGAATGAGGCCACATGGTTTTAGAGACGGATCAAACAAGCTACCGGGCGGCGCAGTACGTGCGCATGTCGACTGAGCATCAGCAGTATTCCACCAACAACCAGGCTGACAAGATTCTGGAGTACGCCCAGCGCCGAAACATCGAGATTGTTCGAACCTATGCCGATGAGGGTAAAAGTGGTCTGTCCCTGGGCGGTCGGGCTTCCCTGCAAAAGCTCCTTGCTGATGTTGAAGCCGGTCTGGCTGATTTCAGTCTGGTGCTGGTCTATGACGTCAGTCGCTGGGGCCGGTTTCAAGATGCTGACGAAGCAGCCTATTACGAATACAAGCTCCGCAGAAAAGGCATCCAGGTCGCCTATGTGGCCGAGCAGTTCGAAAACGATGGCTCGCCGGTCTCCACAATCGTCAAAGGCGTCAAACGCGCCATGGCGGGGGAATACAGCCGGGAACTCTCGGCCAAGGTGTTTGCCGGCCAGTGCCGCCTCATTGAATTGGGTTTTCGTCAAGGGGGTCCGGCAGGGTTTGGTCTGCGCCGCGTGCTGCTGGACCAAAGCGGCGCCATCAAGACTGAGCTGAGCCGCGGTGAGCAAAAAAGCCTGCAAACCGACCGGGTCATCCTGGTTCCCGGCACAGATGCGGAAGTGGCCAGGGTGAATCAGATCTTTCAGTGGCTGATTGTGGACGATCTGGCCATTACGGCCATTGCCAACCGGCTCAACGCCGCCGCCGTCCTGACCGATCTGGAGCGGCCCTGGACTTACAGCACGGTGCGTCAGGTGCTGAGCAACGAGAAGTCCTTCGCCACCCTGTCAGTTGCCGCCCAAGTGGCCGTGCTGCCGTCCCTGCCAACGCCAGAGCTCTGGGCGCTGTGGGACCGGCATTTTCCCCGCCGCCCCGAGAACCCGAACCGCAATTACCTGGAGTCACGTGTAGCCTACAAAATTCAGGAACAGGCGCTGGGTGGCCTGCCCGCAGAGACCCAACGCAGGCTGATCAACATCGGTATGCGCCACTCCAAGATCAAAGGACGTCTGAAATCCAACGCCATTGAACTCGCACCCGGCACCATTTTGTTTCGCGAATGGGGCGAACGAGACCACAAAGTGACCGTCACTGCCGACGGCAGCTTCGAATATGAGGGTAAGTTTTTCAAGAGCCTGTCGGCAGTCGCGCGACACATCTCCGGTACGCCATGGTCCGGACCGCTGTTCTTTGGCCTGAAATCAAAAACCAGGGAGGCCGCGTGAACGACACCTCTCAAATTGGCTCGTCCAAGCCCCGTAAGCGTTGCGCCGTGTACTGCCGCGTGTCGTCTGACGAGCGTCTGGACCAAGAATTCAATTCCATCGATGCGCAGCGAGAAGCTGGCCAGGCCTATGTCGCCAGTCAACGATCGGAAGGTTGGATTCCGGTGGTAGACGATTACGACGACCCTGGATTTTCTGGCGGCAACACCGAGCGGCCCGGACTCAGGCGGCTGATGGTGGATATCGAGCGCGGTCTGGTCGACATTGTGGTGGTCTACAAGATTGACCGCCTGACGCGCAGCTTGGCCGACTTTTCCAAGATGGTGGAGGTGTTCGAGCGCCAGGGCGTGTCGTTTGTGTCCGTCACCCAGCAGTTCAACACCACCACGTCCATGGGGCGCCTGATGCTCAACGTACTGCTGTCGTTTGCGCAGTTCGAACGGGAAGTGACCGGCGAGCGGATCCGCGACAAGATTGCGGCCAGCAAGCGTAAGGGCATGTGGATGGGTGGCGTGCCGCCCTTGGGTTACGACGTTGCCAACCGGCTACTGGTCATCAATGAGACTGAGGCGGCTGTGGTGCGCCGCATCTTTGCCGAGATGCTCACCATCGGCTCTCCGACGCTAATTGCCGAGAGGCTTGCAAGTGACGGAATCACGACCAAGGCCTGGACAACGCAAGACGGTCAAGTGCGCAGTGGAGCCAGGATGGACAAGAAATACTTGTTCAAGCTGCTGCGCAACCGCATCTATCTTGGCGAGTTGTCGCACAAGGGCAGTTGGTTTGCGGGCGCACACTTGCCCATCATCGATCACGGACTGTGGGGCCAGGTGCATGAAGTACTGGCCAGAAACACTCACGTCAGGTCCGTGGAGACGCAGACCCGCACCAGTACGGACGCGCTTTTGCGTGGTCTTCTGTTCAGTCCCAATGGCGACCCGATGTACCCGACCTATGCCAGCAAGAACAAGCGCAAGTACCGCTATTACGTCTCCAAGTCAGAAATGAAGTTTGGGGCCAGTGGAAAAACGCACACTCGGATTCCGGCTGAGGAAATTGAAGCGGCGACGGTCGCACAGGTCAAAACAGTTCTTTCCAGCCCGGAAGCGATCACCGCCGTGTGCAAATCTCTTGAAATCCGGGGCTTCCCAATCAAGGAAGATGAGACTGTGATGGTCTTGCATGGTCTGGGTGACATGTGGGAGCAGTTGTTCCCGGCCGAGCGCATCAGGATCGTGAAGTTGATGATCCAGCGTGTTGACCTTGTGACTGGCGGGCTGAAGGTGAAATGGCACGCCCTGGGCTGGAAAGCGCTCATCAAAGAGTTTGCAGCGCAGAGCATCGGTGCCGAACTGGTTGAAATGGACGTCACCGCATGAGCGACGATTTGTCATTTATTCCGTTCACGTACTCCAAGCGCGGCGTGCAGAGACTGGCCAGCACAAGCGCGGCGGCGCACGACACGACTTTCTTGGTGGGATTGAGCCGAGCGTTTTACTGGAAGAGCTTGCTCGATACCGGCGCCATGAAAAGCGGGTCCGAGATCGCCAAGGCGGAGGGGTTGCACCACTCCGTTGTCAACGAATTGTTGCGGCTCACATTGCTGGCGCCCGACATCGTCATGCAGTTGATCGCAGGCACGCAGCCAAGGCGGCTGGCATTGATGTGGTTCCAGCGGAACCGGCTGCCGGTGGACTGGCAGGCTCAGCGCGCAATCATCGACAGCTTCAAATAGGAATCACCATGGCCAAGAAAGACAAAGGCATGATCACTGGCGAGCCAGTGACCTATCAAATTCCAGCGCCAGCGGGCGACGTGCAGATGGAAACGTTCATTCCGTGGACGCTGGTCAAGCGCGGCGTGCGGCGGCAGGTGATCACGCCGATTGA
>CAITXW010000274.1 GCA_903896425.1 uncultured beta proteobacterium
CGGTGAGACCCTGCGAAGATTTCAATCCCCTATCGCGATCGCCTTGGGTGGCGGTTCAGTCCAACATGGTTTATCTGACGCCGGCCAACTGTCGTGCCATCGGCAAACATCTTTGCGGCGTCCGATAAACGCTATTCGTTACATCCAGCCAGCCCATACCCGCACATGAACCACCAAGCTACCCGTTTCAAGGTACTTAGTGCCGGAATTTTCAGCCTGATTTTGGCGTTAGGCGTGGCTCGCTTTGCCTACACACCGCTGTTGCCACTAATGCAAAAACAAGCCGGCCTGGGTGTCGCCGCAGCCGGTTGGCTGGCTGCCATCAACTACGCAGGGTATTTGAGCGGTGCACTGATTGCGTCGCGTATCAGCAGCCTGATTCTAAAAGATCGGCTTTACCGTATCGGCATGGTGCTTGCAATTGTCAGCACACTGGTGATGGGTTTGAGCACGAATGTTGTGGTGTGGGCGCTGTCGCGTTATGTGGCAGGGTTAACCAGCGCAGCTGCCATGTTGCTGAGCACGGGGCTAATCATGAACTGGCTAATCCGCCACAATTTCCGCAGCGAGATGGGAATTCACTTTGCCGGCATTGGGCTGGGTATTGCCGGTTGTGCTGGCGCGGTCATGCTGTTCACTCCTTGGTTGGATTGGCGCGAGCAATGGTTTGCGTTTACTGCCTTGGGCTGTGTACTTCTGGTGCCTGCACTACGCTGGTTACCAGCACCAGACACAAGTGGCCTCACAACCAGTGGCAAAAAACTGCAAGACAAGCCACCAAGTTCGTTGTATTTGCGTGTGTTCATGGCGGCCTACTTTTGTGCCGGCTTTGGTTACGTGGTGAGCGTAACCTTTATCGTCGCCATCGTGAACCAGTTGCCAGGCTTGGATGGGTGGGGGAATCTGGTGTTTCTGGCCATTGGCATCGGCGCTGCACCGGCCTGCATCAATTGGGATTTGATAGCCCGTCGCACGGGTGACTTGAATGCCCTCATTTTGGCCGCCGTGCTGCAAGTTCTGGGTATATTGCTGCCGGTTTTGGTGCCAGGTTTGTGGTCCGCCATGCTGGGTTCTTTGTTGTTTGGCGGAACCTTCATCGGCATGGTCAGCCTGGTGCTGAGCATGGCCGGGCGCTACTACCCCACTATGCCCGCCAAGATGATGGGCAAGATGACGATTTCCTACGGCGTTGCGCAAATCATAGGCCCGGCTATCACGGGCATGATTGGGGCGAAGTTTGGCAGTTACAACGCCGGCTTGTTCGTGGCGGCTAGTGTCATGGTGCTAGGCACCGGCCTGCTGTTCGTGCTAAAGGCGGTTGAGCGGCGCGATGCACAGGGTTTATTGGTTGAGTCCTAATAAATCACTTGTTAAATCAAAAATCATTTAGCGTTTATTCACCGGCAAGTTTTTACCGAGTGTGAGTACTGAAGTCACTGAAATCGTTGCCATGTTATGGGCCGCAGCATCGTCGGTCCTGCGCCACCGGTTTGGAGCAGCCAACTTGGAGTCAGTCTTCTGTTGACCACTAGGGCCAAACGCGGACGACAAACACGGAAAGCTTGGTCGAGCGAAAACTACGGACCCGGATCCAGCGTAAAAAGTCGCTCACGACAGGCTGCTTACCGGTCGCTCAGTTCGACTCAGTCAGAAGCCGCAAATGGCCGGGTAGCTACAACGGGAGAGGTCGGGTTGGGTTTTGTCGATTGCCGGAAAGCGGTCATACTTGCCCGACCAACCCAAGAGAGCAATTTACTTTACATGATCAAGCGTTCAACAAAAAAGCTTCATCCCGAGCTTGACCGGCCTGATCAGGTGTTCGAGGTTGCTGCTGACTTGTTCAAACTTTTGTCAGCGCCGATGCGGCTCAAGATCGTCAGTTGACTGCGAGATGGCGAACAGAGCGTGAACTATCTGCTCAACAACATCGATACCAGCCAGCCAAATATGTCGCAGCACTTGAAAGTGCTGTGCAACGCCGGTGTTCTTGGACGCCGGCGTCATGGCCTTCAAGTCATCTACCGCATCATCGACTAGCGAGTGGTCGAACTGTGCCGCACCGTATGCACGCACGTTGAGACCAATGCAAGGAACTGACCACTCCTTCCGCCAAACCATTTTGCTAATTGACTAAATCTGGCTGCTGCTCCTGCTAACGAAGTCGTGGTCGTCTTGGCTGCACATTCGGTGTGGAAATTTATCTGGGATAACTATGTCACGGTCTGCTTCCAAAATAGGGGATAACCCTATAGATTTCGATCCTCCGAATTCAAGAGCCCAGTCAAGTTAGTCACCGTTTTTGTGTATTACTTTGTGGATAACTCGATCTGCCCCTGTCAGACGCAGCATCGCTGCAGGGTTCTCTCATTTTGCTCAACGAATAGGCAAAACTCGACCTGGAGTAAGCATCAGTGCATATGCCGGATACCTACCAATGAACTGTTTGACCACCGCCTGGACCAACCATGAGCCTGAATTGCGCGGCTGGCTACGCCGACATTTGCGCGATACCGCCGAGGCGGATGATTTACTCCAGGACCTGTTTCTCAAAGCACTGCGTCAGGAAGAGCGGTTTTGCTCGCTGACGAATGCCCGTGCCTGGCTGTTTGAGGTTGCTCGCAATGCGATAGCCGATAAGTTGCGCGTATCACGCGTCATGGTGGAGTTACCCGAATACCTCGTAGCCGTGGTGGAGGAGAGCGACACCGTAGACACGTTGACCGCCTGCCTGACCCGCCTCCGATCCGCACCTCGTCCTCCATTCCCACTCGATTCAAGGAATTACCCGCCATGCTTCAAGAAGCCAGAGAAGTTTGTCCCACCTCCACCCGTCGCCTGATCGCTGCCGGTGCACTGCTGGTGGACGTGCGCGAGTCGGAGGAACTCACAAATTGTGCATTTGATGTTCTGGCCATCGTGAACATCCCCTTGTCGGAACTTGAGCAACGCTGGAGCGAAGTGCCAAAGGATCGGGAAGTTGTTCTCGTTTGCCACGTTGGTGAGCGCAGTCTCAAGGCAACCTATTTTTTGCAGTATTACGGCTATACCAATGTCAGCAACATGGCGGGTGGCCTCGCCCAGTGGGTGAGAAAGGGTTTCCCGGTCACAGGGCAACTTGCCGCGGATTCGGGCACATCGAGCACGTCATGTTGTTGCGGCCACGGACGGAGAAGCCAGAGCAGTCACTCGGATTGACGGGCCATTTGTCTCGTGAATCGACCAGCAACCTGGCTCCCGAGCATCAGGTCTACAGATACGGCTCAGACGGAGTTCTTGTGGCTTCCGTCGCACAGCGCGCCATTGGCGCTGCCCTTACAACTGCAAAAATACACGGCATCGCTTTCGTTGGCGTTGTACTTGATCGGCACAAAGCTACCGCCCTTGTGGGAACCGTCGCAAAATGGCTGTGACTTGCTCTGACCGAAGTAGCACCAATAGTAGTTCTTGCCGGCCTCCACGTTGACGGCGAAAGGGGCGCGACATCAGCCGCGCATGTGCATGATCGATTGCACCCAACGATGACTACTCGATCGATCACGACCAGTTTCAATCATCGAACCGAATTCAGAGAGCACTGAGCAGACCGGACATGAAGCGAACACTTCAGCAGCGCAGGGCTTATGCCTTACTTCGTATCAGCACCGCCGTCGATCGTTGTATCCTGACTGAATCGAAACAAGAACGCGCACAAGTGAACAAGTGGATCAGGTCATGGAAAGACTATTATTTTGCATTGTTGGCATGTCGGGTCCTCACCGACACGCCCGTGACGCCGGCCACCTAGACCTACACCCAAGTTCAAATCCAACGCGCCAAACCATAACCTAGGATGACCCCAAGCCCAGCCGCAAACACGGTTGGCCATCGACTCGCAGGCGAATCGTGCGAACCAACGAAGAGGGTATCTGCCGCAGTGGGCGCCAGCACGATGGTCGACCTGGATGCTTCGGTCGAAAGTGGCGCGACGGGTAGCGTGTTTGTTAGCGCCTGATGGGTGCTTAGTTGCCGGGCAAATGCGGCAAAGAATTCATCTGCATTCATTCGCGCCACAGTCTGGGCCATCCATCCACCGACGCTCGCCAACTGGCCGCTGATTTCCGCAGTGGCGACGTATTTCAAAAGCGTGTCGTCTTGATCTTCTGCCAGCGAGACTTGGGCTTCAATCCTGGCCAAGGCAGAATCCCCATCATGCCCAGTCAGCGTAAAACCAATGGGTGCACTGAGGCTGCTCAGGGCAACATCGCCTTTGAACGTTGCTGAAATCGGTCCGACAGTGACTACCACGGTCGCGACCATTTCGCTGTCCGATATCTTTTCCACCCGATTGCAGCCGGCGATGCAAGCCTGCAACAAGGCAGGATCACTCAGTGCGTCCCATACGCGCTTTTGCCTGGCAGGAATGCGGTATTCCCCGGAGAATTCCATGACCACCCCTTGTTTCGATTGTGTGATTGAACTGAGCTTGTCGATCTGACCAAGACCGCGCTGAGCGATGGTAGTCGCTCTCGAAACGGTCATTGCAGATTCTTGCTCTTCAGCGTAAACCAGGCAGTGGCATTTTTAAGCCCACTCACTACGTGAGGCACAAAATGGTTGCCCTCGGAACACGCAGTGGAAACAGGATGCAAATTGATCAAACTCAATACGCACGGTAATCATGCTGTTGTAATGAAAAGGTACCCTTGGCTGGATGTACGTTCAGCTTCGCTGACTGTATGAATTTCAGGCTGCCGCTTTAACCTTTTTATGGCCAGAAATCCACTGTGACACAGTTCGGGGCTCGAAGAAGTAAAGGTCTTGCGTTGCCAACCATGCTGAAAGCTTGATGCCCGCCTTAGCTATGCTGAGTTTTTGTAACGAAGCGTCTTGATCCCAATGCGCCAAGGTTGCAGCCATCGACTTATTGCGATTGGCTTTACTTAGCTCGGCCATTTTTTTAGCGTGGTCAGTTTTCTGTTTGACCTCCTGCTCTTGCAGTAACTTCCACTTCGCTTCATTAGCTTTAAGAACCTTTGCGCTGGTGTGTGTTTCTGCTGCCTGAAGTTGCTCAGCAAATCGCTTTTCACGCCGCTCAATATCTCTCAAACTTTCAGCGCGGCAGATGGAAGCTAGCAAAGCACATTGACCCGTTGCTGGCAGAAATTGCTGAACGAGTCGCAGCATTGCTGAACGTTGGGTGGACAAGCGTGCGAATCGTTACAGACCATGGATGGCTGCTGATGCCAGGAAAGCTGCCCAAAGTCGAAATGGCGGGTGATCTTACGGATAACAAATGGGGTAGATGCGCCTCGATCAAACCTGGCGCATCAACTAGTGAGCGTCTATACCCATGGTATTGGAACCCTAATCAGCAGTTTGCTTTAGCGGACGGCGTTAGCTGTTATCGCCGTTCAGAGGAATATACCCATGGCGGCTTAAGTCTTCAAGAGTGCTTAACTTTGGAGCTTGTCGTGACAAAGGGTTCGGCTGAACCTAGCAAGCCAGTCACAGAGATTACAGACATCTCTTGGAAAGGCTTGCGATGCACTGCAGCAGTTGACGGTCAGTTTGCTGGGCTCTCAATGGATATCCGAGAGCACGCAGGCGACCCCACTTCGAGCATAGTAGTGAGTGTGAAACCGTTGAAGGAAAACGGGACCGCTTCGGTGGTTATAGAAAATGAAGAACTTCAAGGAAATCCAGCACATATTGTTTTGCTAAATGCGGCGGGCGAGTTGGTGGCTGAAGCGAATACCGTGATCGGTGGAGGATGATGAATGATTGAACTAGATGCAATTGACAAAAAAGCTGCCAGCGAGCTCGAGGGCTATTTGGTAAGAAAAGACTTGGTACGCACCTTCAGTCGACAGTTCCCAGTCCCGACCTACGTCGTTGAATTCATGCTTGGTCGTTATTGCGCAAGTACCGTACAAGAAGAAATTGACGAGGGATTAGAGATTGTTCAACGTCAACTCAAATCGCGCACCGTTAGAGCCGGTGAGGAAGAGTTATTTAAGGCTCGCGCATTGGAAACAGGTGAGGTCAAAATAATCGATCTGATCACTGCCCGCGTAGACAACAAAGGTGAATACGTCGCGAGCTTGCCAAGTTTGCGACTGACCGATGTGCGAATTGCAAGTGAGCTGGTCAATCAACACGAACGCATGTTGACTGGTGGGTTTTACGCTGAACTCGGTGTTACCTTTGATGTGGCAATTGCACAGGAAACAAAAGGCCGCCCGTTCGGCATTTCCTCTTTGAGAGAAATTCAACTTTCCAAACGCGATGTTTTGGACTCTCTCGCAAAAGCGCGAAAGGCATTCACCACTGAAGAGTGGAAAGATTTTTTATTGCGCTCGATTGGTATTGAAGGTAGCGGCCTCAGTGCCAGACAAAAGAACGCACTACTTTTACGCATGGTTCCGTTCGTTGAACGAAATTACAACTTGGTTGAGCTTGGGCCTCGGGGCACCGGCAAGAGTCACCTGTTCCAGCAAGTCTCCCCATATGCTCATCTGATCTCTGGTGGCAAGGCAACTGTTGCGAAGATGTTTGTTGAGAATACTGCCAAGGCTCGACGTGGACTTGTCTGCCAATACGACGTGGTTTGCTTTGATGAGGTCTCCGGAATTTCTTTCGATCAGAAAGACGGCGTAAACATCATGAAGGGCTACATGGAGTCCGGAGAGTTCAGTCGCGGAAAAGAAAGTATTCGCGCTGATGGCAGCATCGTACTGGTCGGAAATTTTGATGTTGATGTTGAACATCAACAAAGAGTCGGTCATTTGTTTGGCCCATTGCCACCGGAAATGCGTGATGACACAGCATTCATGGACCGTATCCACGCGTTTTTGCCTGGATGGGATGTGCCCAAGATCAACAAGGATCTGGTGACCAATCACTTTGGTCTGGTAAGTGATTTCTTGTCTGAATGTTGGACACAACTCCGAAATCAAAGCCGAGTCAGCCAACTTCAGAACCGAGTTTATTTTGGCGGCGCGCTTTCTGGCCGCGACACAAATGCCGTTAACAAGACAGTCAGTGGTTTGTTGAAGCTGATTTACCCGAGTGGCGATGATGCAGTGCCAGACGAAGACTTGGAATGGGCTGTGCGAATCGCAATGGAGGTTCGCCGACGCGTCAAGGAACAGCAAAAGCGTGTGGGCGCAGCCGAATTTCGGAACACACATTTCAGCTACATCATGGGCGCAGATGGTGTGGAGAAGTTCGTCTCAACACCGGAACTTCAAAGTGACAACAGCATCGGCGGTGATCCACTGGAACCTGGACAGGTATGGAGCATCAGCCCAGGGGGCGGCGAAGAGAACTCGGGACTCTATCGGATTGAGGTCAATGAGGGACCGGGCACTGGTGTGAAAGTCCTTAACAAGCCTATTCCGCCAGCTTTTCGGGAAAGCATTGGATTTGCCGAGCAGAACCTTTATGCAAGGTCAGTTCAACTGGTGGGTGATAAGGATCCCAGGCAGCATGAATTCACCGTGCAGCTTCGCGCCTTTGATGCCGCAAGGTCCGGCTCCAAGCTTGGGGTCGCATCATTGGTCGCTTTGTGCACATCGTTGCTCAAAAGAAGCGTCAGGGGCGGGTTGATCATCGTGGGTGAAATCAACCTGGGTGGATCTATCGAGCCTGTTCACAACGCCGTGACCATCGCAGAGATTGCTGTTGAGAAAGGTGCGACGTCTTTACTGATGCCCGTGGCTTGTAGGCGGCAGTTGGTGGACCTCTCAGATGACATGGCCACCAAGATCGACATCCAGTTCTACTCGGACGCCAAAGATGCACTTTTGAAAGCGATGGCAGAGTAGCTTGGCATCAACCATAACGCTCTGAACCACGAAATTTCATTCAACTTGGTTCAAAGCCTGTTTTGCCTCAATCCGCAAATTCACGGCTCGGAACCAAGTTCCAAAAAGTCATGAGGTTTTGAGACAAACGGGGTTTGAGACGACTTTCCAGGGTCGCTGCCGCAGGTCGCAGTCAGGAGCCCAAAGCAAAAAGCCCCGCGTGGTGCGGGGCCTGAGGCTGCCTCAAGGCC
>CAITXW010000275.1 GCA_903896425.1 uncultured beta proteobacterium
AGGCGCGCGATGCGGGCGTTGATCTCCTCGGTCTGCACCGTGGCCGGCGCCAGCTTCGGATTCAGGTAGGGGCTGGTGGTCCACCAGTCGATGCCCATTTCGCGTGCCTTGTCGACCGAGCAGATCAAGAGGCGGATCTGGATTGTGAGCAATTCAACATCGGCGATCTTGACCTTGATGTCGCCGGCAATCACCAGGCCTTTGTCCAGGATGCGCTCCAGCACATCGGCCAGCGTCGAGGAACTGGTGCCATGCGTGATGCCGCGTTGTTTGATGGGGGTGGGGGTAACGAGCGGCGTGTTCATTTGGTTCTTTCAGATATTTCATCGGTGAGGCTTGCTTCGGTCACAGCAATTTGCCCAGCGGACCGAGATCGAGGTTGAGGTCTTTGTCGGTCAGGCCGAACTCTTTTTTCAGGCGCTCCATCTGCTTGTCGAGTTCCAGAAAGGTCAGGCCCAGGCGCTCAATTTCGTCGTCGCTGAGCGAGCCGCCTTCGATGCGCCGGATCGCCTGCTTCTCAAGCAATTGGCGCACCAGTTCGACCACCGTCAGCACGAGTTGCCCCAGGCCGTTTTTGACCGACTCGGGGTCGAGCGAAATGCGCGGCTTTGCGCCGTTTTCTTCGGACCTGGTCGGCTCCGCAAAGAAGAAGGATTCAGGCGCGTTCATTTCAGCTCTCGCATCAACCGGCTTTGCACGACGGCGGTTTCAACCGAGGTCAGCAGCAGGTTCAGGTTCAGGTAGACCAGGTCGATGCCGGCCACCGAGATCACGATCTCACCCATGGCGACGACGCCGGTGTTGAGCACGCGGTCCAGCAACTCGCACAGCGAGGCCCTGTTCTCTTGCGGCAAAGCCATTTGATTGCTCCGGTTCGCGGTGATCAGTCTTCCAGGTCCATCAGGCGCTCGTACATGCCGCGCGCCATGTGCAGCTTGCCGGAGCGCTCATAGCCTTCGGCCAGCAGCAGCAACTCGGCTTTCGCCGCTTCAGCCTGCGGCGTGTCGGGGTGATCGCTCACCATCGTCCAGTACATCTCGGTGGCCTGGCGCAGGTTGCCCTCTTTGCGGTAGCGCTGCGTCATGGCAAAGAGTCGCTCCAGCATGGTCGGCCCGGTGGCACGCTTGACGGCGGGGGCCGCTGCTTCGGTGGTGTCGAGTTCAAATTCGTTGTTCATGAGGTTTCTCCATTAATGGGTTTGCAGTCGGGCCACAGCCGGTGCCGCGTAGAGGGCGCGTCCGAGCGCGAGCAGTCGTTCAGCGCCGCGTGGCTCGGTCTGCCTGAATACCGAGGTCAGATGCCGCTGCGCATGGGCCACCTGGTAGCGCGCCAGCAGCGGCTGCTGCGCCTGGTGTGCGGCAGCACAGTGGGGGCAGTTGGATGCGGGCGTGAGCAGGTTGATGAAGAGTCGCGGCACGGCCACGCCCAGACCTTGGCAGGCCGCCACCAGATCGAGCGTTTCGGCGTAGGCCATTTCGGTCGGGATCGTGACGGCGTACAGGGCCGCGCGTGTGGCATCGGTCAGCAGACGGCGGAAGGCTTTCATCTTCTTGGAAAGATCGACCATCATCTGCGTGATCTTGGGCAGCCAGAAGATGTCGCGGTATTTCAGGAACAGCGCAAAGAA
>CAITXW010000276.1 GCA_903896425.1 uncultured beta proteobacterium
CAGCACTTCGAACGTCATAGTCCCAACAGTGCCCAAGCATGGCGCGTCTGAGCTCCTTGTTGACGTTCTGAACGCTGATTCCACTGTAGTAGGTCCGTCCAAATGAACTCGCCTTTCGTCGCTGCACGTAAAACCCATCTGTGTGCTGTGCCACTCTGAGGATCGTGTCAGCTTGCACGAGGTACTGCGCCTTCTTTCTTGCGTCAATCAACGTACTGTCATGACCAAGCCATTGAATGTAGTTACGAAGTGAACGCACGTCGATTGGAACGAATTCAAATAGGTTTCTGATGTCAAATTCGTTGAGGTCTTCGATTTCGGGATAAAGGCTTTCAAATAACTGTTTGTTGGATACGGCTTGCGTATAAAGTAAGTTCTGCAAATTCTCTGTCTCTAGTTCTTCTTCTGACTTGAGTACGGTCATGGTGTTAGTCAAAGTGACCAAATCAGTCAATTGAATGACTGATAACTTGTGACTCCGACTTGTCCCTAGCTCCACGACTCTAAATAGCTTTAGATTATTCTCTTCGAGCCAATTTTGAAGTCGAATCTTCTTAGACCCAATCTGACTTCCTCGCGTTCTCTGTCTGTAGACCGAAAATGTGTAAAGCCCTTTTATGACTTGATGCACCGTCCGTCCTCGAATTATTGAATCGCTGATTTGCGCTGTCATCAGCATCACATATTTATCAAGTGCGCGTGTGGCGCTGTTATTTGGCTTTGGAAAGTGCTGCTGTAGCGTCTGAAGCACGATCGGATTGACTGTTAGTTGTATCATGAGTTCTCCTTTAAATAGTCTCATAGCTATTTATCTGAAATATCATGTATTCAATAAAAAGTCTCTGGCTTATAGTAAGAGTGATCAAAAGAGCAGTTGTTCCAAATAGAACAACCGAATTCCTCGAACTTCAACTCCTTCCTTTGAATTTATCTCGTTTCCATTCCTTTCCTTGTCGTTTCCGCGATAAATCATTAAAACTCCACTGTTTCTATTTAATTCAGCGACCGACCTGGTTCTCATTTTGTTTACAATTTGATTGAGTCACTGAATTCAGAAACGGTCAAGAGTTCTTCTGCCGTTTTTTGTCGTTATCGACGCTTCTTTGTGTTTCTTTGATGCTGATCAGTGTCGCCAACTTGGAACGGCAGAGCAGAGAGCGATAAATACTTGATGCTCATCGCCGAAATCACCAGTTCACTTCCACTCTTCATTGCGACGGTTCGCGCGAAAACGGCAAGTTCAACTTGGACGCTGAAAACGGCGATACACGCCGAGGGCGTCGCACAAGCAATACAACTGTTGACGGCGATCTATGGAGAGGGCAGTGTGATGTCGCTTTCAATCAGCGAAAGTTTCGGGACCAAGACACTTGACTCAGGTCAACTACGCATAAAGTCACTCCAAGATCAGAAAGCAAAAATCGCACAGAACGAAAAGCGCGAACGAGCAAGGCAGAAGTTGACGAAGGCGCAGCAAACGCTTCAGAAGGCAAACGCAGCGATGATGTCAGCGAATGCGTGAGCATGTAACTATACTTTTATGGTTAGCTGATCGATGAACAGATAGAGCTTCGGCGCGCTAATGAAGCAGCGTGAGCGCGTTCAACTTGGAGCAAGACCTTCGCCCCCAAAAAGGCGCAAAATCTGTCTTGTATAGATGAATTTACTATACAATGTAGTATACAAAACACTTTTAACTTGTTGATTTTAATGACAGTCTATACAATTCGTAATGAGAAGGTCGGGTGTTCGATTCATCTCTCCGGCACCAATAGATACAAGGGTTTGTTGTTACGAAAGTAATAGCAAACCCTTTTTCTTTGGTACGCTTGCCGGCCTCATAGCGCGGTCAACTCGGGATCCGCTATTGCTCAACGAACACCGGCAATTCAAACGCCTGCACCGCCGGCGCATCCCCCACCCAAGGTTCAAGCTCCACCAACGCCGTGAAGGCGCTGGAGCCCTGACCCAGGCTTGAGGTGCCGATGTCCAGGGTCAGCACATTGGGGTTGCCGTGGCGTTCCAGGGCGTCGCTTTGCGGGTCGAACCAGGCGCCGGTGGACATGATCAGCACACCGGGCATGACGTCGCTGTCAAGTTCGGCGCCGGCCAGACAACTGCCACGCGCGTTGAAGACCCGCACCAGGTCGTGCGTGGCAATGCCGCGGCGCAGGGCCTCGTCCGGGTGCAGGCGCACGCACTGGCGGCCTTTGATTTTTTGCCGCACGGAGACTTCGCCCGCATCGAGTTGCGAATGCAGTTTGTCGGCCGGTTGCGAACTCACCAAATGCAAGGGCCACTGGCGTGCCTGCTCGGCACCCAGCCACTCAACCGGCGCCAGCCACGCCGGATGCGGCGGGCAGTCGGCATAGGCAAAGCTGGCAATCTTTTCCGAATACAACTCGATGCGGCCCGACGGCGTTTTCAGCGGCGCAGCAACGGGATCACAGCGGAAGTCCTCAAACAGGATGAAGTCCTTTGCCGGCTCGGGCAGTTCAACAAAACCACTTTCCCAAAACGCATCAAAGCCGGGCAGTGCCTGACCGGATTGGGCCCAATGCCGCGCCATCTCAGCGTAAATACAGCGCAGCCAGGCGGCTTCGTCGCGCCCCTCGGTAAAGCGCGATTCATGGCCGGCGCGCGCCGCCAGCTCGCGGTAAATATCAAAATCATTGCGGCTTTGCTGATAAGGCGACAGCGCCTGCTTCATCGCCAGCACGTAGCGGTCGCGCGAGGAGCCGCCGATGTCGTTGCGCTCCAGCAGCGTTGTCGCCGGCAGCACGATATCGGCACGCCGGGCGGTCGGTGTCCACCAACTGTCGTGCACGACGATGGTCTGGGGCTTTTGCCAGGCACGCAGCAGGCGATTGAGGTCCTGGTGGTGGTGAAACGGGTTGCCACCGGCCCAGTACACCAGTTCAATGTCGGGGTAGATGCCGGTCTGCCCGTTGAAGTCATAGGGGCGGCCGGGCTGCAGCAACATGTCGGCCACACGCGCCACCGGAATCGACAAATTAAGGGGATTGCGCCCGGCCGACATTTCCGGCGCCGGCAGATCAGGTCGCGGGGTCGCCACACCATTGATGCTGCCATGGCCAAACGCAAAACCACCACCGGGCAAACCGATCTGCCCGAGCATTGCCGCCAGTGCGATGCTGCTCCAGTAGGGCTGCTCGCCGTGCTGCGCACGCTGCAGCGACCAGGTGCAGTTGACCATGGTGCGCTGGCCTGCCGCCTGCAGGGCCAGGCTGCGGATAACTTCTGCTGGCACACCGCAAATACACGCAGCCCAATCCGCATCCTTGGGCTGGCCATCATTCTGCCCGCGCAAATAATTGGCAAATTGATCAAACCCGCTGCAGTGGCTGCGCAAAAAATTCGCATCGTGGCGAGCCGCCGCCAGCAGCGTGTGCGCCATGCCCAACATCATCGCGGTATCGGTATTGGGCCGGATCGCAATCCAGCGGGCGCTCAGCGTGGCCGGCACATCGGCGCGGGTCGGGCTGATGACCACAAACTCCATCGCGCTGCGCGCTGCGCGCTCCAACCACACTTGCGAGCTGTGCTCTCCAGCGCCGCCGGATGTCACCTGCGTATTGCGCAGCGGCAAGCCGCCAAAGGCGATAAACAGTTCGGTGTGCGCCAGCATGCTGTTCCAGTCCGTCACGCGCCCGGTCACCGGCTCATAGGTCCCGACGACATGTGGCAACAAAAACTGCGCCGCGCCCCAGCTGTAATTGCCAACCTGGTTGACACAGCCGCCGCCGGCGTTGAGGAAGCGGTGCGTCAACGTTCGCGCGTGGTGCAGACGCCCGGCCGAAGACCAGCCATAGGAGCCGCCAAAAATGGCGGCGTCGCCGTACTGACTGCGCACGCGTGCCAGTTCTTCTGCGACGATCCCGAGCGCTTCATCCCAATCAACCTCGACAAAAGCGTCATGCCCGCGCGCGCTGCGATCGCTCAGGTGGCGCTGCTTGAGCCAGCCCTGGCGAATCGCGGGACGCGCAACGCGCAAGCCCGACTGCATCAGGCCGGGCATGGATTGCAGGATGCTGGAAGGCGCGCCGTCGCGGGCAAAGGGCTCGCAGCGCAGCAGTCGCCCCTCTCTGACGACGGCGGTGAAAGCGCCCCAGTGCGACAGGGATGGAAAACGTTGATCTGGATTGGACATGCGTGGGCGCTCAGGTACTCTGGTCAAAGGGACGTCGCCCGATTATTGACGGACAAGCTCCAAGCCTGCCTTGTTGATTGCGAAAATGCTGCTTGCGGTGCGCTGGGAACTGGGCCAAGGTTTCGGCATTGCGCCCTGAACGTTTTCGTCAACGCATCCCGATCGAACCGAGGCTGTTGCAAAATGGCGTCCCATTCCATGTTTCCCTTATGAATCAACCATCCATCACACCCTACGATCTTCCCAGCCGGGCGTTTCATTGGCTCACCGCCATCGTCGTGACCATCGCCTTCATCCTCGGGCCAGAACACTTCGGTCAAATGATGCACCGGGGTATCGACCCGGCAAGTCAAAGCGACATCGTCTGGCACGAGTCGCTGGGGCTGCTGGTTCTGCTGTTGACGCTGCTGCGTCTTCTCTGGGTGGCATTGCGCCCGGCCGCGCCACAGATCCCGATGAGCATCAGCATGCACCGGATGGCCCTGCTGATGCGTGTGGCCTTGTGGACGCTGCTGCTGGCATTGCCCATCACGGCCCTGCTGGCCCTGGGTCGCGACGCCCACCCCCTGACGCTGCTGGGCGGCGTGCGCATCAATGAAATGCCGATGATTGCCAACTTGGCGATTGCAAAGCTGGTCGACTGGGGCGATGTGCACAAATTCCTGGGCGACGCCATCATGGTACTGGCCGGTCTGCACGCGGCGGCGGCCCTCTTCCATCACCTGGTGCTCAAGGATGGCGTTCTGTCAACAATGCTGCCGGGCAAAAAATTTCGCTGAACGGCTCTAGAGCTTGCGCGCCAGCAAACCGCTGAAGCGGCGCAACAGCCACTTGGGTGTGCTGCGCGAAGCAATCATGGCGACGCGGTTGATGGCGCCGGGCACGCAGATCACATCGCCGCGCATGCAGGCCTCAAAACCCTGCCGCGCCACATCCTCAACGCTGCCTATCAGAAAACCCGGCAGATTGGCCAACTGCTGGTTCGCCTGTGTCGCGCTGGTGAGCATTTGCGTGGCTGTGATGCCGGGGCACAGGGCAGTGACGCTGACGCCGCTACCCATGAGCTCCTGCGACAGTGACTCGGTTAGCGACAGCACATAAGCCTTGCTGGCGGCGTAGGTTGCCAATGTGGGCACCGGCTGGAACGCGGCGATCGACGCCACATTGAGTACGCGCCCCGAGCCGCGCGCTGTCATCAAAGGCACAAAGTGCGACAGCATGCTGGTCAGAGCGGAGATATTGAGGTCGATGATGGCCTGATGGCCGGACGGCTTGATGCCGGCAAACGGCCCCTGGGCCAGCACACCGGCGCAATTGACCAGCACATCGGGCACGAGCTCGCGCCGTCGCAAGCTTGTCGCCAAGCGCCCAGGTGCTTCTGGCTCGGTCAGGTCAAGCGCCAGCACCAGGGCCTTGATGGCGTATTGCGCTTGCAGTTCAGCAGCCAGGGCTTGCAACTTGTCGGCGCTGCGCGCCACCAGCACCAGATCGTGCCCAGCGCCAGCGAAGCAGCGTGCCAGTTCTTCGCCGATGCCCGATGAGGCACCGGTAACCAGTGCGACCGGGCGCACTGCTGTTCTCAGCTGCGCAGTGCGAGGTCCAGGCACTGGCCCATCTTGGCAAAGTACTTGGTCGTCAGCGCGGTTGGGACGATGAAGCGAATCCGGCTGTCGGTCTCATGCTCGTTCAAGGCCAGCATGCCTTTTTTGCGCAGGGTCTTGAGGCGCCGATGCACCGTGGCTGCCGAAACATCGGCCGACATCTGCATCGCCTCCAGCACCGTGACCCGCTCGCCGGCATGCCATTGGCTGGCAAGCTGATTGAGCAGCCGCTCTTCCAGCGGATCCAGCGGTGGGAATGCAGGCAACTCCCTGATAGCCTGCACGAGGTTCAAAAACTTCGTATACGTATTGGATTGAGTCTGAGTTTTATTCACGATGGTGATCCTAGTCGTTTGTAATCATTTTGACATAGTGTCTGGTGTCGCTCCCATTACATATGGCACCAGCATGGTCATTATAGATTTGACTGCATAAAAAACAAGTACGGATTGCGGGTCGGGGCCCGCAACGACAGCCCGGGGGGGCATCACACGAATGACATTGACATCAATGGCAATCACAAGCATGCGATGATCGCCGGCTGTCGTATGGAATCAATCGTTTTAAAGGGTGCAAGTGTTCAAGAACATGATCGTTTATCGGGTCGGGCCTGAATGGGCCGCCACTGTTGCGCAAATCGAGGCCGGCCTGGATGGCGCGCGCTTCGTCGAATGTGGCGCAACGCAGGAAAAGTCTGTCGGCTGGTGCGAGCCGCGCGGGCAAGACCATGGTCCGCTGGTGGAGTCAGTGGGCGGCCAGCTCATTCTCAAGCTGATGATCGAGACCCGCGCCCTGCCCGGCTCAGTCGTCACACGCAAGGCCAAGGAACGCGTGGCGCAGATCGAAGCCAGCACCGGGCGCAAACCGGGCAAGAAGGAAATTCGCGACCTCAAAGACGACATCCGTCTGCAATTGCTGCCGCAGGCCTTTACCAAGCAGGCAGCAGTCGGTGTCTGGATCGACCCCATAGCCGCTCTGCTGGTGATCGACGCCAGCAGCCAGAGCCGCGCCGACGAGGTGGTGACGCTGCTGGTCCAATCGCTTGACGGCTTCGCCGCAGCGCTGCTCGACAGCAAGCTATCACCGACCACCGCCATGGCCGACTGGCTCATCACACAGGAAGCGCCATCGGGCTTCAGCATCGACCGCGAATGTGAACTCAAGGCCGCCGACGAATCCAAAGCCGTGGTGCGCTACGCCCGCCACCCGCTGGACAACGACGAGGTGCGCCAGCACGTGCAAGGCGGCAAGCTGCCGACCCGGCTCGCGCTGACCTGGAACAACCGCGTCTCCTTCGTGCTGACCGAAGGCCTGCAGATCAAGAAGCTCGCGTTTCTGGACGTGGTGATGGACGGCGCATCCACTGGCAAGGACGACGGCTTTGATGCCGACGTTGCCATTGCCACCGGTGAGCTGTGCAAACTGCTGCCCGATCTGATTGACGCGCTCGGTGGCGAGATGGAGACGGCCTGAGCACCGCCTGAAACCGGTCTACCAGTTGCGCACGCGGCCGGTGTCGATGTGGACGAACTGCTGGTCCGGGTAGTAGCCCACACCACCGGCACGCAGCGACAGGCTTGCGTCGCGCAAATCGCCCAGCGCCACACCGGGAAGGCGGATGTCGATGGCCTTGCCTTCCATGTGCAGGCTGTGCTTGGCCACACCGCCGCCGCGCGTGCTGCGCAGACTCTCATTGGTGCTGGGGCAGCGGTAGCCCGAGATTACCTGGAACGACTGCCCGGCACCAAGGGTCTGCTGCACGCGATGCAACAGGTCAAACAACTGCGGGTCAATGACGCCAACGTCGCCGGCGTAATGGTCGCGTAGAAAATGATTCAGGCTGCTCAGCGCCTCTGGCACATAACGCTCACCCACGGCATACACCAGCGCAATGCGCTCGCCGGTATGGGTGTGGTCCAGCATCAAGCTGCGCGCAGCGGGCAGCGCCGCATAAACGCTTCGCGCAGTCAGCGGCAAGGCAGCGCCGACCAGCGCCAGTTGGGCACTGCGATGCAAAAAGAAGCGGCGGGATGAAGGCGTGCGCATGGTCCAGCGCATTCTATCGGCCATCGGCGCCCGGCACACGCGAGCGGCTCAATAGGTCTGACCGTTGGCGCAGCGCCTGGTCCAGCAGGCGGTCGTGGCCGTACAGGTCTGGATAGAAAAAGACCTTGCCGAGCTTGACCACCACCGTGCTGTAGCTGATCAGCACCGGCAGCGGTTGCGCCAGGCGCAGCGTGCTCGATTCGCCCTTTTCCATTGCAGCGCGGATGCGCTCCTCGGTCCAGGCCGGCTCGTCCTGCAGCACGAATTTCGCCAGTGCAAGCGGGTCTTCCACCCGGACGCAGCCATGGCTGAAGTCGCGCCGCGCCCGATCAAACAGTTGCTGCTGCGAGGTGTAGTGCAGGTAGATGTTGTCGTTGTTGGGAAACACAAACTTGATGTCGCCCATCGCGTTCCAGGGGCCAGGGCGCTGGCGGATGCGCCAGCCGTCATGCAGCACCGATTGCAGATGCTCAGCGGCGAACGTGCGCACCACCTGTCCGCTCGGGCTGACGAATTCAAACCCATCGCGCTCCAGATAGCCCGGGTCGCGCTGCAGATGCGGCACCAACTCCTTGCGGGTAATCGAAGGCGGCACGTTCCAGTAAGGGCTGAACTCAATCGAGCGCATGTCCTCGGCGAACAGCGGCGTGCGTGTGTCTAGCGCTTTGCCAACCACCACACGCATCGTCAGCTTGACATCGATCTGCCCGTTGCGCACCTCGTAAGCACGCAGCACGAACTCGGGCAGGTTCACCACAATCATGCGCTCTCGCTCCATAAAGGGCGTCCAGCGCAAGCGCTCCATGGCCAGTTCGATCTGGCGCACCCGCGCCGCCGGCGTCACATCGAGTTGCTTGAGTGTCTCCGGGCCCAGCACACCGTCGGGATCCAGGCCGTGGCGTGCCTGAAACAGCTTGAGTGCATCGACCAGCACACCGTCAAATTGCGCGGGCAGCTTGCGTCCCGGCGCCAGATCGCCCAGCGCCTGCAAGCGCTGCGCCAACTGAACCAAGCCGTCGTACGGCTGGCCGGCGGACAAATGCCGTTCCGGCAAGGCTGGCAGCGCTTGCTGCCAGGCCGGGTGCCGCGCCAGTTGACGGTAGCGCGCCAGCGCCTGTTGCAGGCCGGCGTACATCGGCAGCACCACCTCGGCCTGTTGCAAAAACTCGCGCAGCCGATTTTGTGCCAGCGCCTGGCGCAAAGCGGGCTCGTCGAGCTTGGCGCGGCTCGGCGCCGTGAATTTGGCATGGATCTGGCGCGGGTCCACACGCCCGGAGCGCATGTCGCCCAGATAGCGCTGCAAGGCAGACGTCAACGCAGCCTCCAGTTGCGCCTGCGCCGCCGGCGCCAGCAGCGCAGACTGCTGGGCATAAATCACCCGGCGCCATAAAAGCTGCGCGTCGTAATCAAGCGGGTCCAGGCCGTGCCGGTCGGCCGCGATCAACGTTTCTGTCATCTCGCGCGCCTGACTCGTCGGGCGACCAGCCTCCAGCCACAGCGGCACAGCCGCCGCCTGTGCACGGCCCAGCGCCAGCATCATTAGCAACAACAGAGAATAAAAAAATTTGGTTCGCATGCAGGTCATTCAAAAATTGCAGATCAAAGTGGCTTTGCGTCCTGAAGTGTCATTACGCCCCTGAATTGTCATTGCGTACATGGACGCCCCTTGTTTTGCAAGCCACATTGCAAATGTTGGCGAGTCGGAGAGATTGCAACCGTACATTCGGACTTAAATGGTCCCTGATGGGTTTAGCGGGTTGGATCCTCTAGCGGGGTGATGC
>CAITXW010000277.1 GCA_903896425.1 uncultured beta proteobacterium
AGTTCTTGAGCACGGCGGCGGCCACGTTGATGTCGATGTGGTCGTTGTGCGTGTGCGAGGACAGTACGGCGTCAACCTGGCGGATGGCAAACGGGTCGATCACAAAGGGCGAGACGCGCAGGTTGCGCTGCAGTTTGACGCAGCCGGTCATGCGCGCCATCTGGTGGTGCGCGTCCATCAGCGGGTTCTTCATGCTGCGCTTGCCGGTGCCGCACCAGAGGTCGATGCAGATGTTGGTGTTGCCTTCGCTCTTGACCCAGATACCGGTACAGGCCAGCCACCACATGGCAAAGGTGCCGGGCTTGACGACCTCGCGCTCGATCTCTTCATTGAGCCAGGTACCCCACTGCGGAAAGGTGCTCAGAACCCATGATTCCTTGGTGATTTCATCCACTTTTGCCATTTTTCACTCCGGTTGACCGCGGGTGGCGCTGGGGGTGTTGCACCCGGAAACGGTCATTTCGATTCAATAATCCCAATCATTGGAGATGATAGGGGCATCTTTGCTTGCAAAGCATCATTTTGATCTTTTGTTGCTCGAGATCAATGTCGGGCCCGATAAGCAGCCGATTGCGACCAATCCGGCCGGTCAACTGACGAAGTAAAGCGCCGCTTCGGCCTTCTCGCGGTTGGCGGCAACGATGATGTCGCGCCCGGTTTCATGCAACACGTAAACGTTGCTCGGGCCAACGCCTTCTTCGATGACTTCGGCCCGCAGTTCGAGCGGCGCGCTGCGACTGGCGTGGACGTAGAAAAGCTGCTGCTTGCCGCGCCGGCAGCCACCGATGAAGACCGGCACACCTGCCAGCGTGGCGCCAACGACGACGTGGTAGAACTCCGAGACTTCCGGGTGCTCAAACACCTTCTGGAACTTGCCGCCGATCTGTTTGTAGACCCTGAAATAACTGCCATGGAAGGGTTCGATGGTGGCAAATTCAAGTTCACCGTCGCCATCGATGTCAATCGCCGAAATGTCGCTGATCGGCCAGTCCATGAATTGGCGCACGGTCCAGTCGGCGCCCGGGCTCTGGGGCGGAGTGACTTCGAAGGCGCCTTGCTCGCAGGTCACCAGAGCCGTCATGTGACCGCTGCGCGTCAGGCGGCTGTAGCCGTGGTTTTTACTCAGGCCATCCTTGAGAATACTGACTTCCAGTGCGCCGTCGCCCCTGAATTCACCGACCCAAATCTTGCCCGGATTCGACCAGTCTTCCTTGGAGTCCTTGGTGGTGGCCAGTGTGCAGCCGATGAAGTAGTGGCGCTCGCCCACCGTCAGCAGGTCGAAGCGGTGGATGTAGGGCAGATGCAAGACGTCGCGCACGGCGTAGCCACCGGTTGCCAGCGGTCGCACATGGACCACTTTGGCCTCCTCGCACTGGAACATTCTGAAGAACTTTTGCACGGCCAGAAATTCGCCATTGCTGCCCGGAATCGGCACCATCGACATGGTGCCGCCGGGCCCGTCCCAAACCGTGTCAACCGAGTCGTAGTCGGCGCCGCTCCAGGCCAGGCAGGGGCCTTCGCCTTCGGTGGCCAGCAGGATCCGGGTCTGGCCATCGACAACGATGGAGCTGGCCGAATAGCAGCGGTTCATTTCGGTCAAAAAACGTTTTTCGATTCGCATGCGAAGCCTTTGAAGTGATCAAAATGATCGTTCTAAAGAAATTAATGTTTCATTTTATGCCGAATGGAGCGGGCGGAAAACCCGATTTTTGCGGGTTTAACGCCGTTTGCGGTGGTTTTTTGCCGGTCGGCCCTACAATCAAATCATCAAAATGTTCTTCAAAGTGGGCATGCAAGCAATCATCACCGTCGATATCGGCACCACCAGCACCCGTGCCATTCTTTACGACGCCGGTGGCCGTGTCAGGCACATGGATCAGCGTGCCAACGGCCCGGTCTACTTTGAAGATGGCCGGGTTGAGCAGGACGCGCTGAGCTGGCAGACCGCGCTGATCGCCGTTTTGAAGACCTGCGCTGTGGCAGCCCAGGCAAACCAGCTCAAGCCGGCCTGTATTTCAGTCACGGCGCAGCGTTCCTCGGTGATCCCGGTCGACAGGAGTGGCTTGCCGCTGCATCCGGCCATCATGTGGCAGGACCACCGCAGCGCCAGTCTGGCGCAGGCCATGGAAGCGCACAACCCCTTGGTCTACAGTAAGTCGGGGCTCAAGATCTCCCCGGTTTTTTCAGCCATCAAGATGACATGGCTGCGCAGAAACCGGCCGGACGTCTGGGGGCAGACGCACAAGATGCTGGGCGTTCAGGACTGGGTGCTGTATTGCCTGACCGGGCGTTTTGTCACCGATCAGAGTTTTGGCAGTCGCACCAATTTGCTGAACTTGCAGACGCGCAACTGGGACGCTGATTTGCTGGCCTTGTTTGAAGTGGATCCCGACCAGCTCTGCGATCTGGTGGCGCCGGGCTCTGTGGTCGGCGGCCTGACTTCCGATATGGCGCGCGTGACGGGGCTGGGTGCGGGTCTGCCGGTGGTGTCAGCGGGTGGCGACCAGCAGTGTGCTGCGCTCGGGCTGGGTCTGTTTTCGCCCGAGCGTGCGGTCTCCAACACCGGAACCGGCTCTTATCTGATCGGGCACAGCAAGGCCCCGGTTTTCGATGCGGCCATGCGCCTGGCCTGCAATGTCTCGGCCGTGCCCGGCGCCTACATCGTGGAGGCGGCGGTGCTCACGTCGGGTGCCATTTACCGCTGGTTCAGGGAGTCCTTGTTGCTGGCGCCCGGCGCCCAGGCCCTGAGCTTTGACGCGCTTAACGCCGAGGCTTCGACAGTGCCCGCCGGCGCCAACGGTGTGCTGCTGCTGCCGCATTTCAAGGGCAGCGGTGCACCCTACTGGGACCCGGAGTCCAGGGGCACGTTCTTCAACCTCAGCTTGAGCACCTCACGCGCTGACATGGCGCGCGCCATCCTTGAAGGCATTGCGGTCGAAATGAAGGCCAGCCTGGAGTTGGTGGAAACACTGTGCGCCAAGGTGAAGACTGTTGTGGTTTCTGGCGGCATGACCCGATCCGACCTGTTCAACCAGATTCAGAGTGACGTTTTTGAGCGCAGCGTTGTGCGCTTTGCCAACAATGAAGCCACGTCGCTGGGTGCCTGGATCGCCGGCGCCGTTGCCACGGGTCTTGAATCGACTTACGAGCAGGCCTTTGCCCACGCACAGATGGGTGACGCTTCGATCAGCTACCAAGCCAATCCGGCGAATCACGAAGTCTATGAACGCCAGCGCCGCCAATCCCGCGCGCTGTACCAGGCGCTGGCTGCACCAGCGCTGCGCGAATTGATCCTGAACCAAGACGAAACATGACTGACACCAGCCAGCGCCCCGCCACCAAGTTGTCGAACTATCGGCACAAGAAGATTCTTGAGATGCTGTCGCAGCGGCAATCGGTTTCAGCCGACGAGTTGGCGACTGAATTCAGTGTCTCCAAGATCACCATCCGGCGCGACCTCGATGCCCTGGCCGCGCACAAGTTGCTGGACCGCACGCGCGGCGGCGCGCTGTCAATTTCCGGTCGACGGCTTGAGGAGTTTTTTGAGGAAAAAGACCATTCGGCCAAGCGCGAGAAGAGCCTCATCGGCCGCTATGTCGCATCATTGATTGTGCAGAACGAGACCGTCTTCGCCAACGCCGGCTCCACAACCCTGGAAGTGATTCGCCATCTGCGGGGCAGACGGGCGCACATCGTCACCAACAACGCAGCCTGTCTGGCGCTTGACCTTGATCCGCAGCAGGAACTGATTCTGCTTGGTGGCGACTACCGCATTCACTCCAAGTCACTGGTTGGCGATCTGACCCTGACCGGTCTGCACGGCATCTTCTCCAGCGTCACCGTGCTGGGCATCAATGGCGTCAGCATCAAGAAGGGCTGCACCAGTGCGGTCAGCCAGGAGACCAGTATCAACAAGGCCATGATCGAGAATTCCAGCGGCAAGGTCATCATCGTGGCCGACCACACCAAGTTGAATTGCGTCTCGAGCTTTCTGACTTGTCCCTTGAGCCGGATTGACCTGCTGGTAACGGACTGGCTGGCGCCGAAGGCTTTCTGCGAGGAGCTCGAAGCCGCCGGTCTTCAGGTGGTGCGGGTGCCCGATGAACCTGGCCCCACGCCTTAAACCTTGATTTGTCCGTAGTAGGCGCCGGGGCCGTGCTTGCGCAGGAAGTGTTTTTCCAGTAACTGCTGCGGCATGGCGGGCAGGGCCGGGTCCATTTGCATGCTGAGAAAAGCCATGCGCGCCACCACTTCAAGCACGGCGGCGTTGTGCACCGCCGCTGCTGCGTCCGCACCCCAAGCGAAAGGGCCGTGATTGGCCACCAGCACGGCCGGCATGTGCACCGGGTCGATGCCGCGCGCGCGCAGGCACTCGACGATGGCAACGCCGGTTTGCGCCTCGTACTCGCCGGCAATTTGCGGCTCGCTGAGTTGCTGCGTGCAGGGGATCTCGCCGAAGAAGTAATCGGCATGCGTGGTGCCCAGGGCCGGTATGCCGCGGCAGGTCTGCGCCCAGACTGTGGCCCAGGTCGAGTGCGTGTGCACGATGCCACCGATGGAAGGGAACTGGCGATAGAGCTCAAGATGGGTTGGCAGGTCGGACGAGGGGCGCAGTTTGCCTTCGAGCACACGGCCCTCCCTGTCGACCACCACCATGTCGTCCTGCTTCATGCTCGCATAGGGAACGCCGCTGGGTTTGATGACGACGGCGCCGCTGGCGGCATCGCGCGCGCTGACATTGCCCCAGGTGAAATCGACCAGGCCGAGCTTGGGCAGTTCCAGATTGGCTTCGAGCACCTGTTGTTTCAATAATTCCAGCATCACGCGTAGCCTCCGGCCTTCATGCGCTCGCCCACCCATTGCCGGGCCTGGGCGATCTCGCGCAGCGGATCAGCGGCCTTCTCGGTCCACATCTCAACCAGAAATGGTCCTGCGTATTTGAGCTCGTGCAAGGTTTTGAAACAGTGGACAAAATCAACTGTGCCCTCGCCAAACGCAATATCGCGAAAGGCACCGGGGAAACCGGGGCCAACCGGTTTCGTTTCCTTGACGTGAACGCCGACGATGTGGTGGATGCCGGCGGTCAGTTCCGCGCCCACATCATTGCCCCAGGCTGTCAGGTTGCCCAGGTCCGGATAGACCTTGAACCAGGGCGATGGCAAGCGTTCCTTGAGCTTGAGGTATTTGCTGATCGAATTCAGGAAGGGCGTGTCCATGATTTCGAGTGCCAGCATGACCTGATGCTGGGCGGCGATCTCCAGCGCACGCTCCATGCCTTCGTAGTAGCGCTGGCGTGACGCGCGTGTGGTGGGCTCATAGTAGACGTCATAGCCAGCCAACTGAATGACGCGGATGCCGGTGTCGCCGGCAAAACGGATTGCCTTTTCCATGAACGTGGCGGCCTGGGCGCGCACCGCCGGATCGGCACTGCCAAAGGGAATCTTGCGATGCCCCGAAAGGCACATCGACGGCACCGGGACGCCGGCTTCGCGCGAGGTGCGAAAAAAGTCCAGACGCTCGGCCAGCGACCAGTCCAGCCGCGCCATGCGCTCGGGTGTTTCGTCGACCGACATTTCCAGAAAGTCGTAGCCGGCGTCGTGTGCGGCTGCAAAACGTTGCGCCCAACTCAGGTCCTTTGGCAGGGCTTTTTCGTAAATCCCGATTGGGTTGTGCATGGTCGTGTTCGTCCTTGCTGGAATTGTAGTGGGGCAGGTATTGACGCTGCGCCGCGGTGCCCCAGACCCCTACACCGCGAAACGGCTGGCCGGATCTGCCTCCCAGTTCACCATGATGGCCCGGTGTTCGGGAATGTTGTTCAGGAAGCCGTGGCGCACTGCGGGGTCACTGATGGTGAGGGCTACCACCAGCAATTCGGCATGCGCGTGGGCCAGCATCCGGCCTGCTCGCGCATCGCCGGCACGCTTGAGAACCTGGTAGCAAGTCAGGCGGATCAGATGCGGTGCTTTTGTTCTCTTGAGCGCGCTGCTGTCGTCCAGGCAATGCAGCAGACCCTCGATTGCGCGCACGGCGCTCTCAACATCGTTTTGCACCAGCGCGACACGGGCCAGGCCGGCGCTGGCATCGTGCTGCGCCGCGCTGCCAAGCCGCATTGCCAGGCTGCGGGCGCGCTCGAATGCCGTCTGCGCAGCCGCGTAGCGGCCCAGTGCCAGTTCAGCATTGCCCAGCGCGCACAGGGCGATGACTTCGAAATCGGGGCTGTGCACTTCAATGGCAAGGTCCAACGCGGCCTGGGCATGGGCCAGCGCCAGTGCATCGTCATCCTCGCGCAGTGCCAGCAGCGACAGATTGGTCAGCGTGGCGGGTTGTGTTGCATGGTCGCTGATGGCGCGGGCCAGGCGCAAGCTGTCTTCGAGCATGCGCCGTGCCTGTGCCTGTTCGCCCAGGCGCAGCCAGCCATGGCCCAGGTTGCCCAGCGCGATGGCTTCGTTACGGCGGTTGCCCAGTTCGCGGTTGATCAAAAGGTCCTGCTGGTCCATTTCGAGCGAGGCGATCCGGTCGGCCTGCGTGTCGGCGATGACCGACAGCGCGTTGAGGAACAGGGCTTCGAGCGCGCGCGCCGCTATCGCACGCGCTTTGAGCAGGCCATCCTGCGCCAGTGCCTGACCGGTGGCCGCGTCGCCGAGGTAGCTGTGGGCCAGTGCCAGACGATGCTGGCCGCGTAGCAGCAGAATGGGGTCGCCGGTGCGCTCAGCCAAAGCCATGGTTTGTTGCGCCGCCGTCTGCATCGCCGAAAAATCGCCCAAGCGCATGGCAATGCTGCTGCGTCGGCAGGCCACTTCGGCGCGACGCTGGTCGTCGTCCAGGGTCACGGCCAGGGCGTGCAGAGCCTCGATGTCGGCTTCCTGTTCGCTGCGCTTGCCCAGCAGGTCAAGCGTGCGTTCGCGTACGTCATGCAGGCGCCACTGCAACAGATGTGCTGCGCCGGCTTTCTGCTCATTGAGCGCGCTGGCCAGCGCCAGTGCCTGGGTCACGTAGCCGTTGGCCGCCTCATGGGCATAGCGTGCGGCTGCGTGTTCAGCCGCGCGGGTGAAGTATTCGCAGCCCTGTGCCTTGTCGCCTGACTGCACGAAGTGTTCAGCGGTGGCACCCAGAAAGTGGCGCGCACGCGCGCCGCTCAGGCTGCACAGCCAGCGGGCAATCCGGCCATGGTCTGCGCGCCGGGTCTGTTTGAGAACGGTGCCGTAGGTGACCTGGTGCAGCAGCTGGTGCGAGAAAGCGTACTCGCGCAGGCCCTCAACGCCGCTCTCAAGGGCGCTGTCCTGGTGTGCAACGACCAGTTCGTGCCGCACCAGCGCAGGCAGCAGGGCCGCGGCTGCCGGGTCGATCGCGGCCAGGGCCTGATCCCAAAACACAAAGCCGATCACGCTGGCCTTTTGCAACGCCCATCGTTCGGCCGGGTGCAGCCGGTCCAGGCGCGCTTGCAGCACGCCGGTGAGCGTTGGCGGGACCTGGGTGGCGAGCAGTTTTTCAGGGTTGACCGTCCATCTGTCGGCGCCGACCACAATCGCGCCCTCGTCGACCAGCATCTTGATCAGTTCCTCCATGTAGAAGGGGTTGCCCTCGGCGCCGCCGATGATCATCTCGCGCAAGGCTGACGGAATCTGGCGAAGTTTTTTGAGCAGTTCGTTGACGAGCAGCCGGCTCGAACTTTTGTCCAACGCTTCGAGCACGATCAGGCGCATGTCAACCGTGCTGGTGGCGTGCGCGCCCCACTTGAAATGTGTCGGTCGCGTCATGACCACGATCAGCATCGCCTGATCGCGGTTCACCTGTGTCAGGTAGTTCAGGAAGTCGAGCGAGCCTTCGTCGGCATAGTGCAAGTCATCTAGCAGCAGCAGGATCGGGGCACCGTCCTGTGCGGCGACGCATCGCAACATGTGTGCCGCTGCATGAAAGGCTCGGTTGCGGATCTGCCGGCCGTCCTCGGCAATGCCTTTGACGTGCGGGCTGTCGGTGAATTCGAGCCCGATCAGATGGCCCAGCAAATGGGTGTGCGCCTGCGCCATCTCCTGGCCGTCCTGCGCCGCGAACAGCGGTATCAGACCCTGCTCGAATTTTTGTCGTGCCAACTCTATGCTGTCGCTGTCGGCAATCTGCAAGCGCCAGGTCAGGACGTCGCGCAGCAGCCCATACGGCTGGCTCTGCGTCAGCGGGTGGGCGCGCCCCTGGAAGAAGTAGAAGTCCTGCGGCTGCGCTTCGGCCCAGTTGTCAAATTCATAGAGCAGCCGGCTCTTGCCGACACCGGCTTCGCCCAGCACCGTCACGACCGCAAGCTTGCGCTCGTTGTACAGGCGGTGGAATGCCGCCTGCAACTGTTCGAGTTCGTCATCGCGTCCCACCATGCGTGTTTCGACGCCTTCGATGCCGCGGCTCATGACCCGAAAGGCACGCGGCTTGCGCCGCTGTACCAGATAGGTCAGCAAAGGGGCATCGACGCCTTTGACCATGATGGGCGCTTGCGTTGCAACGTCGAAGACACCGCGCACATGGCGGTAGGTGTCGTGGCTGATGCGCAGGGTCCCCACCGGCGCGCTTTGCTCCATCCGTGCTGCGACGTTGACGGCAAAGCCCCGGATGCTGCCCTCGGCGTCGAGGCCGCCACCGAGCAGCACGGCGCCAGTGTGCAAGCCGACGCGCACGTTGAACCCGCTGCGCCGGTACTGTGCTTGCACGCGTTCGCCTTGGCGCCGGCCTTCGTCGAGCAGGGCCAACCCGGCGTCCACAGCGCGCTCGGGATCGTCTTCGCGTACCTCATCGGCGCCAAACACCGCCAACAGGCTGTCGCCAGCGTAATTGCGCACCTTGCCATCGTGCGCTTGCACGATGGCCGTAAAGCACGCCAGCGCGTGGTCCATGATGGCGTGCACATCTTCGGGGTCCAGGTGTTGGCTCAGCGTGGTTGATTCGACCACGTCGAGAAACAGGATGCTGACCTGTTTGAGGCTCTGGCTGCCGGTCGCGGTCGGTGCGTCTGGATCGCGCCCGAACGCGGCCAGGCGCTCGCGCAGCGGTGCCAGTGCGGCCTCGACCAGCGCTGTGCCAAGCAGCGTGCGCTGCGCTTCAAGGGCAGCGATGGTGGCTTCAAGTTGCTGCTGTTCGAGCGACATGGCGGCGCGTGGGAGTAACGAAGAAATTAAACGCACTCAGCCGCTGCGGCCCGGATGGGCGCGCCGGTAGCCGCGGCCGGCCTTGAGCTTGCTTTTGAGCTTCTTGCGCAACTGGGCGGCATCGTCGCCTTCGCACACGGGTTGCTCCCACTTGCCGCTCTTGGCGTCGAAGATGTTGAGATAGCCGCCCGGGTTCATGCCGAAGGAGGCCAGTGTCTTGCCATCGTGCACGCGCCCGAGAAAATCATTGCGCCGGCCGTCCTGCTCACCGATGCTGAAATAGCTCGGTAGCACGAAGTTGGAAACCTCCACGCCGTCAATGAAGTAGCTCTCGGCTTGCACTGCGTCGCACATCTCGAACAGGTGAAAAACGCGCCGGCGCCGGTCGATCGGATGATTGCCTTCGACCAGCAGATTGCACAGCGGGTCGCCCACCAGTTCCAGCGCCTCGTGCGAGAGCGTCATGGACCAGGCTTCCTTCATCTGCTCGCACAGACCCAGAAACACAAAGCCATACGGGATGTCCTTGTAATTCGCCAGATGCAAGCCGGTAGCGCCCAGGGTGTTGCTGCCATCGATCAGGTAGAGCACGGCGTCGCCGCGCATGTCGCCCAGCGTGCGCGTGCTCGGGCGCTGGCCAACCGACCCTTCCAGGCGCAGCGTGGCGCCAAAACTCCAGTACGGCTCGAAGTCCTGCGTAATCTGGCGGTTGATGGCGCGCAGGACCTCTTGAACCTTTTCGTCGCTGATGGTCTGGGAGCGGTTGATGACGGAGATGATCATGGCAGTCCCTTTTCACAAATGTTTGCCCGGTGGCCGTAGCGTATGGCGCACGAAGTTATCACAGTTGAAGCGCGGCGTCTTTAAGATCGGGGTGTGATTTCTAGTAATCGTTGCTTGCTGTTCCTGCTGGCGCTGGTGTTGGCTGCGCATTGGGGCGCTCTGTCCTGGCTGAGTCAGCAGGCGCGGTATGGTCAGGCGCTGGTACTGATGCCCGAACCCCTGTTCACGCGCATGATCATGCCCGCGCCTGCGCCCGTCCCTGCGCCGCCACGCCGACGCGAGGCGTCCGTGCGAGCGCCCGAGACGGTAGCGGTGGCGGCCGAGGAAATTGCCGCCATTGATACCGCATCCAGCGAACCCAACGTGGCGCCGGCAAGCCCAGATGGCGCCGCGCCTGGCGTCCCTGAACCGGTGGCACCCGCCGTGGCATCGCCAGCGCCGTCCGAACCCAGTGCGCCGTCTGCTGACTGGCCACCCGACACGCGTGTGAGCTATCAGCTCAAGGGTTATTACCGGGGTGACATTTACGGCAGCGCGCGCGTGCAGTGGCAGCGTGAACAGGAGCGCTACCAGGCGCGGCTCGATGTGAGTCTGGCCCTGGTGTTGCGTGTTTCCATGATCAGCCAGGGCGTCACGACGCCAGCAGGTCTGGTGCCGCAGGCGTATGAGGAACGCTTTCTCTGGGACGTGCGAAGAATGACATTTGCAGACGGTTTTGCCAGACTGCCCGACGGCACACGGCTGGCGCAGGCACAACCGCAGGCGCTGCAGGACACGGTGAGCCAGTTCATTGAACTCAGCCACCGTTTTTCCAGCGGCCGCGAAGCGCTGAGTGTGGGCTCGCCGGTGCGCATCTGGCTGGCGCGCCCGCAGGGTATCGCGCTGTGGACCTATGACGTGGTGGCTGAAGAAACCTTGCAGTTACCGGAACTCGGGCCGGTGCAGGCCTTGCACCTGCGCCCGCGCCCGATCGAGAACCCGGCTGGCGTGATCACGGCCGAGCTCTGGTTCGCGCCGGGTCTGCAATACCTGCCGGTTCAGGTGCGCATTGCGCTGGGCGAGGGCAACCATGTCGAACTGCTGGCTGAGCGCATTGAACAGGGCGCCGCACCGGCTGACGCGGTGCCCGAGCCTCGCAAGCCTTGAGCCGAGGCTGCGCCGCACGCCTAAAATGCCGCTCAAATGTTACGTTACCTCACCATCCCTGTTACCGCCTTCCAGCAGAACTGCTCCATCCTGTGGTGCGACGAGACGCTGCAGGCGGCTGTTATCGATCCCGGCGGCGATCTCGATCTGCTGCTGGGGGAAGTCAAACGCCTGGGCCTGAGCCTGGGCCAGATCTGGCTGACCCATGCCCACATCGACCATGCCGGGGGCACGGCCGAACTGGCGCAGCGCCTGAAGCTTCCGATCATCGGCCCACACGCAGCAGATCAGTTTTTGATCGACGGCCTGGCGGGTCAGAGCAAGATGTATGGCTTTCCACCCTCTGCTGCCTTCACGCCGACACGCTGGCTGGTTGACGCCGACACCGTCACGCTTGGGCACTGCACGCTCAACGTGCGCCACTGCCCCGGGCATACGCCGGGGCATGTGGTGTTCCATTCGCCCGAGATCGGACGCGCCTTTGTTGGCGACGTGCTGTTTGCCGGCTCCATCGGGCGCACCGATTTGCCGCAAGGCGACCACGAGACGCTGCTGGCGAGCATCGTTGAGCGCCTGTGGCCGATGGGAGACGCCACGGTTTTCATCCCGGGCCACGGTCCGGAGAGCAGCTTTGGCCGCGAGCGCAGGAGCAACCCGTATGTGGGTGGCACTTGAAGTCAGCGCCAGCCTCTGACCGGCCGGCTTTCTTCATGCGCGCGCAGTCCGTCGCGGTCAGCATATTCATTGCGCTACCCTGGCTCAATCCGTTCGCCATGGGGCCGGCACCGGCCGTTGTGCCCTGGCTGATAACTCTGGCCTGCCTGGCTCTGGTTTTATTGTGGGCGGCTCAGGTGCGCCTGCCCGAAGTGACTGCCAGCGCCTGGTTGGTGGCTGCGCTGCTGAGTGCTGGGATTGGCTTGCTGCAGTACTTTGGCCACTCACATGCACTGGGTTCCTGGGTTAACAACACCGTGCCGGGCGAGGCCTTTGCCAACCTGCGCCAGCGCAACCAGTTCGCAACCCTGACCAATATCGGCCTGGCGTCCCTGCTCTGGTGGTCGGTGCAACTTCATGCGCGCCTGGCCGTAGCCGCCCACAGCGCGCCGCGCGGGCGTGAGCAGGGTCTGTCGGCCCTGATGCTGCTGGCGGCGGCGCTGCTGGCGCTGGGCAATGCCGCTTCATCTTCGCGCACCGGCATGATGCAATTGCTGTTGCTTGCGTTACCGGGTTTGATCTGGGGCGCCTGGCGTCTACCGGCGCCACGCCGGGTCCTGCTGACGGCGCTGCTGGCCTACGGCCTGGCCACCCTGTTGTTGCCGCTGCTGGCCGGTTTGGACCCGCAGGCCAGCGGTATTCTGAAGCGCCTGCACGAAGGGGACGCAGCTTGCAGCAGCCGGTTGACGCTGTGGTCCAACGTGCTGCACCTGATTGCCCAAAAGCCCTGGCTTGGCTGGGGCTGGGGCGATCTCGATTACGCGCACTTCATCACGCTCTACCCGGGCGCGCGCTTTTGCGACATTCTGGACAATGCCCATAACCTGCCGCTGCACCTGGCGGTGGAACTGGGCCTGCCGTTTGCCGTGCTGGTTTGCGCGTTGGCGGCCTGGTTGCTGTGGCGTACCCGGCCCTGGCGTGAGCAGGACGCCACGCGGCAACTGGCGTGGTCGGTGCTGGCATTGATTCTGCTGCACAGCATGCTGGAGTACCCCCTTTGGTACGGGCCGTTTCAAGTCGCGTTTGGTCTGAGCCTGTACCTGTTGTGGCGCTCGCGCGCGCTGGCTTCACCGGTTTCAGACGCGGCGCCCAAATTGCCATCCGCCATCGCCTGTGCCACGTCGATGGCGCTACTGGTTGTGGCAGGCTACGCGGCGTGGGATTACCACCGCATCAGCCAGATTTACCTAAGCCCAGAGCAGCGTTCGCCGCTGTACCAGGGCCAAACACTGGTGCGGATTGGGCAATCGTGGCTGTTTGAAAACCAGTTGCAGTTTGCCCAACTCACCACGACGGAATTGACGTTGGAGAACGCGCAGACCCTTCATGCGCAGGCCGCAGCCTTGCTGCATTTTTCGCCCGAACCGCGTGTCATTGAAATGCTGGTCGAGAGCGCCAACTTGCTCGGGCGCAAGGACGAGGCATTGTTTTACCTGGTGCGGTACCAGGCTGCCTTTCCGCAGAGCTACCTGGGCTGGACGCAAAAGCTTGTTGGCCGGCCAGCCCCCGGGCAATCCGACGCCACGAACTAAATGCTTGCCGGCTTTGACCGTGCCAGCCCGAGGTTGTAGACGGGTGCGTGGCAGCGCTGCCACGGGGTTCTTGGTGAGCGCCCTGAAACGCCGGCAAGACCAAAGGGTCTGACGCTCTAATCGTTGTTGTCGACCAGCATGGTGGGGGGGAAGCCGTAGTCGTTTGGTTCGGCTTCTTGGTCCAGCGTTGTTTTCGGCAAGTCAAACTTGGCGGGCGGCGCTGCGGGTGTCGCTGTTGCGGCGGCTGTGGCCGCAACGGCCGCAACACTGGCCGCTGCCGCCATTGGTGCGGGTGCCAGCGCGGGGGCTGCGCTTTGTGCACTGGGCGCTGTTGCCTTCAAAACCGCCTCGACCGGCTTGTTGTGGGCAAGGCTCTTGTCGAGTGCGAACTTCCAGACAAACAGAAAGTCCGACGCCTTGCTGCTGCGGCCATAGAGACAGATCACGTCAAACAGTTCGTTTTCGAGATCGGACGCATCGCGCACCAAGGCCTCATGCCAGTCAAGAATCAGCAACTGAACCAGCGTGACATCTGCGCCGCCGCTGCGTGTCAGCGGCGTCAATTCGCAGTCGATCGACTGGGGTGGGATGCCGCGCCGGCGCAGAACACTGTTCAAAGCCAGCCGGATGACCTCGCGCTGCTTTTCGAAATCCTTGGTTTTGCGGGCGCGACCAAAGCCTAAAAATTCAAACATGTTTGTAGCCCTCCAAAAGGTGGATCCAAGGAGCCAATCCGTCTGCGCCCAACGCCAATGCGCCGCGACAGTCCAGCAAGTCGGCGTACCCGCCTCGTGGCAGGTGGCACGGTTCAGCCGCAGCCGATCTTATAACAGTGCATGGTTTTGCGCTGGCGTTGCAATTGGTATCAGATGCCGCCGCCGCCCGGTGCTGCGGTTGCAGGCCGATGCTTCGGAATTGGAAAAGGGAAACAAACCATGAAAGCTTGTTTCCCTCTGAATCGGGTGGTGGGAACTGAGAGATTCGAACTCTCGACCTACGGATTAAGAGAGTAGAAATGCTGAAAATAAGTAATAAAAACAACGACTTAAATTAGGTGTGTTGCAAAGTGTGTAGTGAGCAGGGCCGCTAAAAACGTGATCGTTAGCGTACTTTGTGTCGCACATGAAATTGATCAATTTCATCAACGCTAACGCATCGACTCATTTCGCGTCGTCCTCTCTCGCCGTATCAATGTTCTCAACAATACGGCTTGATCGATGTGCCGACAGATGACCGATGCAACTGCGACAACCGCTGTCGTGACTGTTGCATCTTCAACTGCTCTGCGCCCTGATCTGCCTGCACCTTCATCTGCTTCGCTCTATCTTTCGCTGCCTTTGCATTTGCCTTCATTCGCTCGACACGCTTTTCAGCAGCGCCGCTATGTTTAATTTCTTCCAGTGTCATACCAGCCCCCAAACAAGTATTTACCGTTGGATTGATTTAATGGCTATCGAAGTCTGTGTGCACCCGCTTGGGAATTTGAAACGGCAAGCTTGATTTGATCCGTCTTTAGCGTGTAAATCGGTTTGATCTTGAGATCGATATCGATGGGTGTAATGTCAACGCGCCCCTTCTCTTCGTCATGCAAGACGATCCAGATGAACGTGCTGTCGCCTTGATCCTGAAATTCCTCCAAGATTTCCACAATGTCGCCGCGTTTGAACATGAAGTTGCTGCCTTTCTGATCTCGTTGCTGGTAGAAAGATTACTCTCGAACCCACTTCATTTCTCTCAGTGCTGCTACAAGCTCTGGCCGCATGATGAATTGAAACTGACCAGTTTCTGGCTCGCAACTTCCATCGAGTGAGTACGAGAGAGTGGTCCACCACATTGATGAACCATCCTTGCGCTTTGGTGGCGTGTAGTCGAGAAAAGCCGCGAGATTGAACGCCAGCGTTCCATATTGAAGATTGGCTGCGTTGTAGTTCGCTGTGAATTCGTCAGAAAGCCTCGGTTCATTGCTTCGTCAAAAACTTGATTCAGTGCAGCGTTGTGATTCAGAATCGTGCTGTGGGTTGGGGGCTTGAGTGTCTTCTTCTCATCCTTGCTAACACGCCGCTTGTCGGCGGCCATCTTCGTATCGCGCCACACACCAAATTCCTGCACCAAAGTGTGGGTGATGCTGGTGATGCTGTAGTTGCCGAAGAACGGGATCAGGTACTTGTCGATCAGCACTGCGTAATCAGCATACGCAGTCTTGCCACGACCAGCCTTGGTGTCATCATCCATACGCTTCTTGGCAAGCTCTGCGACGTGACGGAACTTGCGTGTGACGACAGGTAGGTTGTCGCGTTTGCGTATCTCTGCCGTTAGCTGTATGTCACGTGCTGCTGCCTTGGCTTTCTTGAGGTCATGCTGCTTTGTTGATGCACGTTGCCAGACGTTGCCCACCTTGTACCGACACTGCCAAATGGTGCTACGTTCGCGTTGATAGACGACGAGTTCGCCTTCCATCATCACGTGCGTCGTGTCTTTCTTGTCCACCATGAGCACAATGTACGGTCTTAACGCGAAAAACGCAATAAGTGTGTAGCCGGTGTGTAGTGAAAAAAATAGCCGCTAAGTTAGCGGCTACTTACGCGCAGAGCGTTGCTGCGCTACGGTTTGAATGGTGGGAACTGAGAGATTCGAACTCTCGACCTACGGATTAAGAGTCCGCTGCTCTACCAACTGAGCTAAGTTCCCGTTCGGAGAATTTTGGTGAACTGGACGGGGTCGATCCCGTTTTTCACCAGCGGGAATTCTAGCAGACCTTTGGCGCCATTTTTGCTGGCCGCGCGGACTCGACACGATCGGCGCTCGGGGACGATCGCAGGGCGCCAGAACGGGGATTGAGGCCGTTGGCGATCAGGCAGGAGCAGGGCCGGGGTTCGGCATGGGGTCTGGGCCCAGCCTAAAGGCCCGAAGGCAGAGGCTCGATGATGCGCAACTCGTATTCATCCTTGAAACGTATTATCCAGAAAGCTTGGCCATGCGGTACGCTTCGACGCAAGTAGCTCACATTTTGCGCCGCGATGTGCACTATATTGGCGCCGTTAGATGGCTCTCCTGCATGGTAGTGCCGATGGACTTGCGCAAGATCGGGCAAGTGCATGAGAACTTCGTCCAGGGTTTCAATGACCCGAATGCTCGCAGTCTTGAGTCCGATCACCTGAATTTCTGTCTTGCCCATTTGCATGTTGGGAGACTCCTGCACGAAGAGAATAGCATCGCTGTTGATGTGAACACAGTCATCGGATGTTGCGGGATTGGTTGCCCTGTGGAAATGCACGATTGGCATGACGGTCCTCCTTTGGATTGCAAATTACCAGACGCCATTAGGGTTGGTTCACGGGGTGCATCAATGTCAATATATTTCACAGTTCACAAACGGTCGGTGCGGTAACAGACGATCGCGGGGTGTGACGTCCATGGAGGGGTGGTGGTGGGCAGCAATGGCTGGGGACAATTGCGGTGCGCAGGCCATGGTTGGTGCCGTGGTTGCTCAAGCGGGTGCAGGGTCTGGGTTCGGCATGGGCTCGGGGGTGATGCTGGGGGGTGCCTAACTGTTGTTGGCGCTGGGGGTGGATTTACAAAGTGTTTGTCTTTTCTGAGCTCGGCAAATTCGTGACGTGCATGGGAATTGGGCGTTTTCCTTCCAGAAGTTCTAACGTCATTGAGCGAAGCTGCGACCGACTGACACGTGGAGGGCTGACTCATGGTCTTCCATCCGCACAACCGGAGAATCGAATTGACCAAGCCTGTTGCTCTTGTCACAAACGCACTGCAGTTCGCCGGACCGCCTGCGGTCGAGTCCCTTCGCAAGGCTGGATTTCAGCTTGTCGTGCACGACGTTGCATTCGTTTCTTCCGTTGCGCAAGACGACTATCGAAGCGCCAATCCGGGAGTCGTGGTACTCGCTTGCCAGACGCCGGTGGAGATTGTCGAATCCGCCTGGGCCGTGAGCAACAGGCTGGACGTGTTGGTCAGCAATGATGCGTATCGACCGATCCTCGGCGCCATAGAGGACGCCGGGATGGAGGACCTTCAAGCCACGCTCGATCGCCTGGTCGTATTTCCGTTTGGGATTGCCAGGGCTGCCATCCCACTGCTGAAGGCCCAGCAGAAGGCGCGCATTGTCTTCATCTCGTCCAATCGCAATCGGCTTCCTGCGCGCGGCGGCTCGATTCCGGATATCGCAAGAGCGGGCGCCAATGCGCTGGTCAGGTCGCTCAGCATAGAACTCGCGCCGCACGGCATCCCGGTCAACGCCATCGCGCCGAACTACTTGTACAGCGAGACCTACTATCCGAAGGCGCGCTTCGTCGACGACGCGGCTGGCCGGGCGTTCATCAAGCAGACGGTGCCCGCGGGACGTCTGGCAGATCCTGAAGAGATCGGCGAACTCATTGGCTATCTGGCAACCATGCAGGGCACATTCATGACAGGATCGATCATCGATTTTTCCGGCGGCTGGCCGGTTGCGGCACAGCCGCCGACTTGATCACCCGTGTGGGCCAGCGATGATGCCTTGTTCTTCAGGGATTTGCCCCTGCAAGTCGGAAGGCAATCCATCGGCGTCCACCATCATTTGGCGCGGCCGATCCTGCCCAACTGTGAAATCAGTGCACGCCGTGTTGCCAGCTATTGCAACTGGGGGTTGCCATTGCTGTAACAGGCTGAATTGCTCACGGCAAGCGCACGTTGTATCAGATATTGGCCAGGAGTGCCCGATGCGGTTGGCAGCGTTACGTTGTAGTACGACGTATTGTTCGACGCAGCAATTAGATAGCCTCCGAACGTCCAGGCGCACATATCGCCATTCTCCGCACCTTTGGAGTTGTACCAGGCATTCAACATGGGATCGGTGACGGTCTCCTCCAGTTCATGCGCGATCACGGACACCATGGCATCGACTCCGGGGTTGTTGTTCGGAGAACTCGTCGTCTGAACAGCGCAGGCGGAGATGGACTTCGACGGATTTCCGATGAATCCGTACTTGACCGGCACCGAAGTTCCGCCGACCGTCATGGTGGCATAGGTGTGCCAACCGCAATACTTTGTGAGAAAGCCGGAAGTTTCAGAGACGTCCGACGAGGAAAGGACCAGATAGATCGCGTCGGCAACCGGTGTCCCACCGGAACATCCCGAGGTTGCCATCGCCTTGACCAGTTTCTGAACGTAAGCGTCCGACAGCCGCGTGCCGCCATAGGTCGACGAGGCGGCTTGCGAACACTCGACGAAGCCCGACGAAATCATGCCCACGGACCCGGTCGATGTCTGGGTCAATATGAACCAAGGCCCGTACTTGAATTCGTGGTGATGCCCGAATAGTTGGTATAGCCAGTAGTCGTTGCATCATTGGCCAGGCCATAGATGGCATTGCGAATGATCTGCTGCCCTTGGGGTGTATCGGTGCCGTTGCCCCGGTTCCAGTTTCCGTACCAGATGAGCACCACTTTGCTCAGCCCGGTCATCACAGGCCCGCCGTGGTACTGGATCGGGTACGCGTTGCTGCCGGTCGAACCCGCAGGGATGGCGTAGGTTTCCCGGATCGGTTTGCCTGCTCCAAAAGGACTGATCGTGGAAACCGGCTGCGGCGGTGCAATTCGATGAATGATCTTCTGGGGAATGACGCCCATGGCATCAGGCTCCGGCTCCTTGCCATCCCGAACATTCTCCTGAGGCGCCGCGTACGCGGTCAGGCAAAAGCTGTTTGCCAGCAACAACACGCAAACGCCGGTGCGCAGAGACTTGATGAATTTTTCCACGTTGACTCCTGAGAGTGGACTTGATTTCGGAACACGGCGGGTTTATCAGGAAATGATGATTTGCGCTCGCGATCCAGCCCGATAACCGTGTTGCCACAAGGGAAAAGGATGCTCGAAGCGGCTGATCGTCCCCGTGGCGCGCACGCAGAACGGGCCGTGCCTGCGGGAGGTCCGGCAGATCCTGAAGCGATAGGCGAATACATCTGCTGATCGGGCATCCGTGTGGACCAGCGATCACAACGTGTGCTTCAGGGATTTGGCCCTGAAAGGCCGAAGGGAATCAACCGGAGTCCACAATCATTCGGTGCCATCACCTTCAACGGGAGACATCGATGAAACCAGAGCCAATGGACGCAGCCGCGCAAAACTTTTTCGTCAGCCATCTGAACGAATCCGATTTCAAGGTCGGCGGGCTGCGCAGCTACTCAGCCTATCGGGACCTGGGCATCGCTGCGGCGACCCACGGATTGGCCACCGGTCATGTCATCCGCATGACGGCGCCATTCACGGACGAGCAACGCCAGAAGCACCATCACAACGTCAATTTTCAGCTGGTTTACGTTCTCAAGGGCTGGTTCAAGAACGAGTTTGAAGGTCAGGGTGTCCATGTCATGAAGCAGGGGTCATGCTGGATACAGCCCCCGGGCATTCGCCACAGTGTGCTCGGCTGGTCGGACGACTGCGAACTGCTGGAGATCATTCTCCCGGCGGAGCATGAAACGGTCAACGATGACTGAATGGCCAAAAGTCATTCGCAGCACCTGCGTTAGGTCGTGATTCCAGGGCAGCTAAACTGCCCTGCAGGGACACCATCATGCTGCCGCTCAAGACTCTCGTCATCAACACCGTCGTCGGACTGACACTGAGCCTGGCTTTCACGTATGGTGTCTTGCGCTCGCTCGGCCCGGCGGCTGCCATGCTGACGCTCATTGTTTCCCTGTTGATCCTGCGGCCGCTGGTGTGGCGTGCCTTGGGCGCAGGATGGCGAGGCGCCAAGTCCCGCGCGCTGGCTTCGGTGCAAGGTAGTTTCTACTCCTACCAGGGGGTGCAGGTCGGCGTTGTGGAAGACACAGACCATTGCCGCTGGGTATCGACCGAAGCGATCAGGAAGATCACGGGCAGTTCCCTGTCGGACCCGCTGCTCGCCCGGCTCTATCCCTCTGGTTGGCAGCTGTTCGGCAAACAAGGCTATCTGCGCGACGAGGCCCTGCTGGCGCACCTGGCTGCCGCCACGGATGCGAACGCCATCGGCTTCAAGGTATGGGTCCAGCGCAATATTGCCAAGCCCGCACAAACAGTTCGGCGACGGCTGGGTGTGCAAGATGCGCGGTGAATGACACAAGGCGAGGGCGGGGAAAACTCCTGACATTCCCCGGAAATATCAACCCTGTTGCCGTATCAACCAAGTTTGCACCTGCCGTTCCCCTTTTGAAATTTCGGAGTCGAATGTTGACGGTGGCTGGTCGCGCCTGCAGGCATCCCTCGGCCACAAACCCGCGATTTGCGGGCCCGTCAACCTGAAAGGATCACACATGGCGTACGGCATCGTTCATTACTTCCCGGGCGGCAACCAGGCGCAGTACGAGGCGTCGATCGCGGCGGTACATCCCGACAGAGACATTCCACCCACGGGGCAAATCTTCCACGCAGCCGGCCAATCGGAGGGTGGCTGGACCATCATGGTGGTGCACGACTCCAAGGCAAGCTGGGAGAAGTTCCGCGATGAGATTCTGATGCCCCGAATGCGACAGGGCATTGTCGGCGGCTTTCCCACCCCGCCCGAAGAGAAGACCTTTGAAGTCCACCACCTCTTGCAATAGCGGATGGTTCGGAGCCCCTCGCCTGCTGGTCGGTCAGGCCGGCAGATCGTCTTGACTGAAAAGAGAAAGTGGTGGAAGCAATGAAGCGAAAAGTCATCATCACCAATGGGGCCCAGATTACCCCGCTCGATGTCTTCGGCGAGAAGATAACCATCCTCGCCAACCACAATCAGACGGGCAGCTACGAGGTCTACGTGCACGACGCACCCGAAGGGGTTGGCCCGCCTGCGCACTCCCATCCGTGGGACGAGGCCTTCTACGTTGTGAATGGCGCAGTCGACTTTGTTTGCGGCGATGTCGCAAAGACGGTTGAAGCGGGTGGTTTTGTTCATGTCCCGGCCGGCACGATCCACACGTTTCGCTACGCCAGCCCGACCGCACGGGTGCTGGGTGTCACATCCGGGAACGGTGCAGCGGCCATGTTCACGGCCTTGGATCACGAGTGCGGCGTGACCCCTGCCATTGATAAGGCGCTTGCGGTGCTCAAACGCCACGATGTTGAAGTTGCCGTGCAGCCAGGATAGTCTGCGACGCAGGCGGATCCTGCCGCGCACAGCAGCGCGCTTTTCAAGACAAGCCATTGATGCTGTAATTCGGTATCAGGATTGCGGGGGCGATCTTCTTCATGGCTTGGGAGTGTTTCATGTGGAAAGTGAAGTACTTGCTGGTGGCGGCAATGCTGGTGACGGTGGCCAGTTGCGCCTCGTTGGATACCGCGACCCGCCAGCGCCAGGTGGCCTCGGTGCTCACGTACCTGTTTCCGGGTTCGGAGGCGGCGCCGCCGATCGCAGATGCTGTGGCGGTGATCAAGGTTCCATTCCGCATCGGGGTCGCCTTTGTGCCCGACAACGCGGATTCGCATTTCCGCCTGCCCGAGAGCGATCGACTTAAGCTCGCTGGCGAAGTGCGGGACGCGTTCTCCAGCTATCCGTTTGTCAGCGAGATCGTCGCCGTGCCGTCGATGTACCTTGAACCGGGGGGCGGATTCGGCAATCTCGATCGCATCGCGGCA
>CAITXW010000278.1 GCA_903896425.1 uncultured beta proteobacterium
AAACCTAAGCAGAAGCCGGCCAAGTCAAGGAAATGAACCCGTAATCTGCGTGACCGCTTTGACATCCAGGACCAGGGCCGCGAACGGCCGGTCCTGACTTTGCTCAATGACTTCTAGGGGCACATTGTTGTCCCACAAGCAAAACCGACGAACGTCTCGTATCAGGGCCAAGCAGACATAGAACTCGGTGCACTTTAACCATCGGATCCACCACCGCAGACCTCCCGGTATTCAACAGGCTGGAAATGTGCGAAATGTGCGAAATGTGTTTCGTGACAATGAGTTGCACCATGTATATTGGCTGCGAAGTGTGCGAAATGAGATCAGTGAAAACACTATCCCGGATCCGAGTGATTCTGATTGCGTCGGTTAGATGAGGCGATAGACCCTGGTTGGTGTGCCAGGAGTCTCTTGGGGCCGATTCAGTAGCTGCAAGCAAATCTTTGGAGGCGTAGCCGTCAACAGGTGTTCGATGGCTGCGTCCATTTGTGTTTTGGACGCTCGCCCAGCAAAGCACTCCGTGTTGATTTCGCTGCGTGTGGCCGTACCCCGCGCTCGCAGGAAATCAAACAACTGGTTGGACAATTTGCGAGAGAGTGCTATCTTGTCTTCTTCTGCGGCACTGACAAAGACGTACCGAACGGATGCTGCCACATATTGCATCCAGGCCATGGCGGCATCGATGTGCACAACGTCAATGTGCAATTGCAGGTCGCTCAGGGCAAACAGCATTGCCAGACGCAAGAGCATCGGCGCCCGGCGTTCCAATAGACCGCTGACGAGATCACTGCCGTCATCGTTGAGTTCACCTCGGTAGAGATGCGCGTACCGCCACTGGGCCTGTGCGGTGAGTTCCAATCTGAGCACATCCCGGACGTGGTATTCGTCCGCGCGAACGAACTCGAGGATCTCCAACACTCGCTTGGCCAGTGAATCCACCTTGACCTGTGACGTTGCCTTCGGAAACGGCAAGAGCTGCGACCGTTCTGCCCAGACCATCATGAAGCGATTGGCGAAACCATTGGTCATTTCCCTGACCGTCATCAACCCCATCAATTCAGTGGGTGAGATTGCTCCGCTCAAACACAGATGAGGCTGGCTTGCGGACAGACGATTAGTCTTGGTAGCGGGTTTAAGACTGACGCCGTCCCAGCAGTCACGAAGTGCTGCTGACAGCGTGTTTCCACCGCCACGGCTTTGGTGCAGAACATTGGCAAATTCTGATTCGACTACCCAAAGGCGTTTGTCTTCGATCGGCGCCACTTCTTGCGCACCATGCTTGTAGCCGTCATGAATCAGAGCCACCAAACCCTCTCGAGTGGAGAGTCCACCTCGGTGAATCTGAGGCGCGACGTCGGCATTCAGTTCCCGTAGCGCCTGATCCAGTCGCATGACAAGAGATAATGCATCGCCCTTGCGTCCGCGACCGGACCTGCCGATGTGCAAGCAAAAAAGCCGTGTGTGATGCCAGGTGTTTCCGATTGGAAGATAAGCGCTGCGCCCAATGGCACACGAAAGATAGGCCATGAAGTTGGCAGCAATAGCGTATGGGTTGGTTTCTGAGGTGTCACTGCCCGCCAGTGCCACATCCCCAATCAATCCATAAAGACACGCTGGATCTGGCTGTGGAGGATTTCGGTGGGCAACCATTGGCACATCGCTGGCCTCGTTCTCGGATGCAGTGGTAGCAGCCGAAAAATCTTTGGCAGATGTGATGGGTGGCCCAGAAGTTGTTGCCGACTCCCGTTGACGCATCTACTTTTCCAGCGACACGGTCTGGACAATATTTTCAAATTCACTGAGCACATCATGCTGGTTTTGCTTAAGAAAACGAGTCACAGCCTTATTGTCCAGAAGCTTGACCAAATAGCCTTTGGCAAGAACCAGGTTGAGCACGTCTTGGCCATAGGATTGCTCGATCAACTTGAACTGTACTTCCACGTTTACCATTTCGCGTTCCATCTTGGCCATTTGTTCTGCAGTTACGCCCCGGACCTTCTTCGGCTTTACCTCGCCAACCAGCATATGGCTCGGTGTGGCAGCGAGCAAGGCTTGACAATAGGCTACAGTAATGTTGTTGGTTGCCACCATCAGCTCGATGCATTCAACTTGTCTGGTTGGCTTCATCTTGCGAATTACACTGCCCAAGTGCGCAGAGAAGTGTTTGTCCTTCAACAGCGTCGCAGCTTCTGCACAGATGCCATCGAGCAGATTCATTTTTCTGATAATGTGACTGACGTCCACAGTCAATGCATTGGCCAGACGCTCCGGCGTCACACCTTGGGTCACCATGCGGCGAATCATCAAATGTTCCTGAATTGTGGACAGCCGATTTATCCTGTTGTTGTAGGTAAAACTTTCATCGTCGGTGGCAATAAGACAGGGCGCGTCAACAAATCCCAACTCCTTGAGTGCAAGGAGTCGGATATGTCCATCCAGTAATAGGTGCAGGCCACTGACCTTGTCTGCTTTGTAAATCGTCAACGGCTCGATCATGCCCACTGCATCAATGGACGACAGGATCTGCTTGAACTTGCGTGAGTTCATCAGTCCTTCGGGCGCTTTTCGGGACGGCAGAATCCTATCGAAAGGAACTGTCACGGGATCCGGAATGAACCCGAGAGAAATTTCACTCATGCAGATGAGCCTCCTGCGAAGACCCGGTCGGAAATATATTTCGGCAGCGTGTCCAGCCCCTCTGCCCTGAGCAGATTGGTGAAGTTTTCATCTGACAGAAGTTGGCGCAGGGCTTGCACCACAAACAGCAAGCGCTGCTGTGTAAACTCAGCTTTCCTAATCAACAATCTTTGTCGCCCGACCTCTTTTTGATAAGTTCTGACAAGACTTGACGAAGTGACGTCTGGAATTTTTCGCTGCACGCTGCGCGCGAGCGTCCTTCCACCTGATCGTCGGCGCTCAATAACTCGGCGAGCCTGAAGCAATTGGTGGCCGCGCAACTCGCCAGATTCATAGGCGTCTTGCATGGCGACTTGGACCGCTTTGTCATCGTTGCCAGCCCCCGCTATGGTCAACGCGGCATTGAGCGGGATACGACCACGCTCAACGGCCACGAGCAAACGTTCCTCCCCGTTCTGCAGAAGCTGCAATATGCCGTTGACGTATTCGACGGTCAGACCGGTCTTCTTGGCGATAGCACGTTTGTCGTACCCTTGATCACGCAATTGCTCGATACCTGCTAGCAGTTCCAAGCTCCCAACTTGGCGACGGGCAACATTTTCTGTCAGGCTCATGATGAATGCATCTTCATCACTGACTTGCACAACCATGGCGGGGATCGTCGTTTCGCCGAGAGATTTGAATGCCTTGAGACGACCCTCACCACAGATCAACAGAAAACGCACACTTCCTTGCGGATCGGTCCGTGGCGTCACTGTGATTGGTTTCTTCAGTCCGATGTCTTTGATGTTTCCAACGATCTCGTTAAAAACTCGGTTATTGCGATCGCGTGGATTGAGGACTTCGATCTCGGCAATCGGAATCATCTGCAATTCGCTGCTTGGGTGCTCTTTTCTCACGCGGCCCTCCTGATACGGGTAAGTTCTGCCATGCCATGGAGGTAATCCAGGCTGTCAAACCGGTAACTTTCAAACTCAATGCCGTTGTGATCGGCTAGGCTGATCCGTGGCAATCCGAAATCCAGGCGCGGTAGTAGGTAGTAGTCAAGCGGCGCCTGGTTTGTTTGGTTCAATCGCACGGCGACCGTGATGTCGGGTGCCAGGCTGGAGTCAAATCTCACCTTCCACCGATGGCGGCCGTTGTCATGGGTCTGGCATCGCGCCAGCACGATCGAGATGCTGAAATCCTGGTTCACTCGAAGCAGGTCTGTTGCGGGATCGCGTACCACGGTGCCACCGAAGTTGGCAATTTCGCGCTCGGTCTGGCTGATGATTTCAGGGTGCAGTTTCCGCAGGAACTTGTTTACCTCGAGAAACCGATAGTCACGATCTGGCGTAAAGCCCACCGCCTCGTAGGCCCGGATCAGGCTGCCAAAGCGGTGGATATAGGCGGCGGCTGACGGCATGCCTTCCGCCTCATCGATGATTACGCCGGAAAGAAAACCCCGGTGTTCGTAGAGCTTGCGCAGCTTTTCTATCAACTCTTGGTTGCTGAAGCGATGCGCCCTAGCTCGAATGATGCCTTGCGCCATGTAGAACACTTCGGGCGCCACAATGGCTTCAAACGCGCCTTCCTTCTTGATCCACATGTCTGGCTGATTGACGATGCGGTGCTTTTTGAGCTTGAAGGAAATGCGGTTGTAGACGTTGTTGCCCACGTATTTTTCGTTGCTCAGAACTTCTCGAACCGTGGAGCGTGTCCAGTTGCGCTCCAGATCGGTGAGAACCCCTTTGTCGTTGAGGCGGGTCGCGATTTCTGACTCCGGGATGCCCTCATCAACGAACCAGCGGTAGATCTGACTGATCGTCTCGACTTCCTGCTCCGGCCCTGGCATCAGAATCACCCGATCCGTTTGCAAGCTCTTGTGCTCCCCGCGGGCCAACTCGGTTTTGATGGAGCCTGTCTGATCAATCAAGGTACGACGCAATCCGAAGCCAGCGGGGCCGCCCTGGCGATAGCCAAGCTCGATCAGGCGGCATTGGCCAGCAAACACCTTGGCCGAGAGTTCCCGGCTGTATTCCCCGGCCATGGCGCGTTTGACGCCTTTGACGATTGTGGAGACGGGCGAGCCATCGTTTTCGAACTGCTCGGCCACGTAGGTGACCAGGATGCCTTTTCTCTTGAGTTTGTATTCGTAGAAAGCCGCCTCGTCAGCATCCTGAAACCGCCCCCAGCGGCTAACGTCATAAACTAGAACTATCTGGAAATCGACCGGGCCTTCTTCAACGTCCTTGATTAGTTGCTGCAGGGCTGCGCGGCCACCAATGTTCAGTCCGCTTTTTCCCTCATCAGCGTAGGTGCGCACGATTTCCATGCCACGATGCACAGCATATTCCCGGATCTTGTCGGCCTGGTTTTCGGTGGAGTACTGCTGGTGTTCTGTCGACATCCGAACGTATTCCACAGCTCGAATTCGTTTCGGCTGATCCATCACATTTGGTTCTACCTCTGGAGTCATAGACCTGATCGCTCATTGCAAATATGAGTAATAGGATAGTGGCTTGTGAGGCATTTACCTATAGCGTCCATCTTTGCACGCGTCTGTTTCGCAAGGGCAGTCCGCGCACACAGGCGTGATCTCGACAATCCACGCGTCCTTCTTTGCATTTCCTTTGGCATCAATGGGACGGATTCGATAGACTCCGGCACGTAGTTGTCCTGGCCAGTTTGCCGCGTCGACCTTTGCAAAATCAGATTTCTGCAATGCATCGGGCTTGGATCGTTCCTGATCTTTGTCTTTTTTTGCAAGCTGATCCTGGGCCTTTCGGTACTCGCGCGAGTAATTCGGATGCTGATCTCGCCACTTTTGTTGTGCCATGCGCAAGTGTTCTCGGTATTCGGGGTCGTTTCGTAGTTTCTTGCGCTGCCAGGTATTGCGTCGTTCTTGCTGACAAGCCGGGGTGGAGCAGTAGATTTGCTTCTTAACCTGTGGGCGAGGCTGGAAAGGTTGGCCGCAACCGGGGCAGATCTTGGACGTCATCAGATTTCTCCATACAAAAGAAGGTATGGGAACTGCTGAAGTTGGGTAATTGGTGTGCAACTTAGCGTTGACTCAATATTTGAGCTGCTTGATGCATTGGCATTTTTACTGAATGTATCTACAATGTAGAAACACTAAAAGGTGAATTTCTGATGGAAGCAGTTATCCGTAAATGGGGCAACAGTCCGGCGTTGCGCTTGCCCACCGCAGCGTTGAAGGAAGCTGGCTACCAGCTCGAGCAAAAGGTGAATTTGGTCGTTTCACGCGGACGAATTCTGATCGAGCCCTCTGAAAAAGTGGAGTACGACCTAAATGCCCTGGTAAAAGGCATCACGGCCAGCAATGCACATTCGGAGTTCAGTTTTGGCAAGCCTGTGGGCCAAGAGAAGCTTTGATGGTGATGCGTGTGGCTGTGCCCGATGCCGGCGATGTGGTCTGGCTGGAGTTCGACCCCCAGGCCGGCCACGAGCAAGCCGGCCACCGCCCGGCATTGGTCATCAGTCCTGCCAGCTACAACGGAAAAACCGGATTGATGGTTTGTTGCCCAATGACAACCAAGGTCAAGGGCCACCCTTTTGAGGTCGTCACCCAGGTCGATGGCGTTGATTGCGCAGTGTTGTCAGACCAGATCAAGTCGCTTGACTGGAAAGTGCGGCGTGCCAAGAAGAAAGCGACCGTATCACCTGAGGTCATGATTCATGTGCGTGCCAAGATGAAGGCACTACTCATGATCAATTGAGGAATCGAGCGAAGACATGTCTTTTCGAAAAAAGCGGTGTATTCCATTTGGCGAGCAATCCCGGGAGTACCGAAAGAATGCCTACATCGAGATCAAGAATTTGATCTGTAAGCATGCGCCCATTCTCGGAGGATTGTTCACGACCCACGATTACATGCATGGCAAGAACGGCTGGATCGATGGCTACTTTCTTGGTCGCAAGTCCCCCCATTTTTACAACTTCGTCATAGACACAACGCGCAACGTTTACAAGGAAAAAGTTCGAGACCTGGCTTTCGATCGATCCTATGAACTTGTGGCAAATTGCGAACCGGGCATTTTCGATAGCATGGTTAAGGACAGCAAGACCGGGATGTGGACCTCAGTGTCATCTACGCCCCAGCAATTTGACCAATTTGGTGGTCTGAGTCGCTATCAGTGGATAGAGCAACAGATTCCAATCATCGCCGATCAAAAAACCATTAAGGTATTTGAGGGCTGGACTTTGCATCGTGATTACAGTTTTGGAATCGGACTGCATGCCACGATCAATGCACCTTACCTGACCATCGAGGCCGTGAACGATTTCATCCGAATCTTCATGCAAACCGAAGCGCGGTACCAATCAATAATTCCATTGTCGTACGCGCCTGAGGACATAGAACACTGGGGAATTGAATCAAATGCCATTCTCCAACCGGATCAGTGGAACACCTGACGCATGCTGTTTGTCTGGAAAAATTCGGTGCTTCCGATGCCGAGACTATTCGCGCCGGTAGTTCGGAAACCGATTTCGCCACGTTATTTGTGCCTTTTGCAAGTGTTCTCGGTATCACCAAGCCCAGAGCAAGTCAGCTCCAAGCAATCGCCGCAGTCAGAAAGATGGGGAAGCGTGAAGTAGCCGAACGATTGGCTCAGTAGGATTTTGGCGCAAAGGTCGGTGTCGATCAGTCCGGCGATCTCGCCTTGGCATGTTGCTTATGCAGCTCGTTTTTTACCAGAAGGACCCGATCCTTATCGCCAGGCTGAATTGCAGACTTATCGAGGGCCATTTGGTCTTGCAAGCGAATTACGCCCATTGCAAGGATCGCTCCAATGATGGCCATCGGGCTTTGCAAGAATTCGGTTCTGGGGCTTTTTAGGGCTGGTGCTTTCACGGTGGTCTCCTCGGTAGTTTCAACGTCAGTAATGGTTGCTTCAATGCCGCAGAACTATCAAGGTCGTCGTTCAAATATAGGTGTCCCCAGGTGAACCAGACACCCCGTGAGATAATTCATCTTTCTGCAGATCAAAATTTGATTTCCGGGCGATGCAGCGGTTTGGTTTTATGATGACTTCTGCTCCTTCAGTACGCACTGGCCATCAGGTGTTAGCAGAACCCATCACCAGTTACCAGGAGCCTGCAATACGATCCCAGGAAATTTCATGGCCCCTGATGGTTCATGAGAGTTTCTGCTCAAGATCGAGGATACTTACGACGGGGTTGTGGTAGTTGCGAGCGAGTTGGTGTCGTTGGTACTCGCGGCGGCCGGAGACAATGCTGCAGTTGCCGTCTGACCTGGCTGTAGACACTGCACCTCATAAGATTCAACGTCAAGTCTTCGATAAAGGACTCTCCCGTTGAGTTTTAGGTAAGCCGGACCCGATCTTGCTGAACGCCAACGCTCAAGGGACGCCTCGCTAATCTGCCAGCGTTCCGACAATTGCTTTTGGGTTAGATGTTGTATTTCCATTTCAAGGTTCTCCACAAATGTGTTTCCAATTCACGCTCTGATCAGCCGAAAAGGCAAGTGATTCGAAAAGGCTGAATCAGGCGTGGGCGGTCGTGAAGATGCATTGCCGTACAATCAAACGGATTCGATCAATTGATGGCTGATGGGCATCCCCACATAGGTTCTTACCGGGGAATTCGCAAGAATTCTCAGGCCGCTCAGAAGTCAGAATTGCTGAACCGGTTGCGTACCGATTTTTCGAATTCCAGCTGAATGCGATCGAGATTCGTGGCGCTAGGGCGTTTTGTTTCTATGAGGTATTCTGCTCCGCCAGGATATAAACAAAAACGGGCCGATTGGCCCGTTTTTGTTTTTCCATCCGTTGGTGTCCGGTGTTTTGTCGTTCGGCCCTCAAATCCCTTCAACGATAACGACCGTTCGCTCCGCCGACAGTTTGCTCGTTTTCAGGATATCCTGGTATTCATCTGATTGGTAGAAGCTCTCGGCGACGGCCACCGATGGAAACCTCACCAGCACCATCCGGGTTGGTGCCCATAATGTGTCTTCCTTGACCGACAACTTGCCGCCGCGCGCCAGGTATTCGCCGCCGAACTTTTCGATCAGCGGTTTGGCTTTGAGCTTGTAGCTTTCGTACAGTTCCGGGTTGGTGAGTTTGGTGTCGACGACCAGATAAGCAGCCATGGTTTCCCCAGTTTTCGGTTTCGGTGATGGGCCGGCAGTGCGGGCCGATTTCATTATTCATCATTCAGCATCGCATTGCACAGCATGGCGAACAATTCATCGTCGCCCAGCCTGTATGATTGCCCTCCGGCCCGCTGGGACGTTTACAGCTATTCAAGGAGCAAGCATGAAATTTATTTCCCGTACATTGACCAGTCTGGCGCTCGCCACGGGTCTGGTGTTGGCTGGTTCTGCACAGGCGGCAGAGAAGGTGAACATCGGCATCGTCACGGCACCGAACTTCGTCCACACCATTGCAGCCCTGAAGTTCAAGGAAGAACTCGACAAGGCTTTGCCAGGCAAGTATGACGTCATCATTCACCACTCGGCGGCGCTGGGCAGCGAGACCCAAGTGCTGCAACAGCTTCAGCTTGGCACGGTTCAGATGAGCGTGTGCACGACCGGACCGGTGGAGGCTTTTGTGCCCGAAGTCAAGGCGCTGGAAATGCCTTTCCTGTTCAGTTCCTATGAAGCGACTGACAAAGTGCTCGATGGCCCGATCGGCCAGGATTTACTCAAACGCTTTGAGAAGGTTGGACTGGTTGGCCTGCATTTCCTCGACAACGGCTTTCGCAACGTGACCAACTCCAAGCGCGCCGTCACCAGCCCCGCCGATCTCCAAGGCCTGAAGATCCGCACCATGGAATCCCCCACCCATCTGGCGATCTGGCGCGCCATTGGCGCCAACCCGACGCCGATGGCCTGGCCCATCACCACGCAACTGCAGCAGGGCGTTCTCGATGGTCAGGAAAATCCGATCTCCGTGATTTCCGCCGGCAAGCTCAACGAAGCCGGTCAGAAGTACCTGACCATGAGCCGTCACGTTTATTCGGCGCTGGTGTTCGTCGGCAGCAAGGCTTTCATGGACAAACTGCCCGCTGCGGATCGCAAGGCATTCCTGGATGCAGCGCAGGTTGCGTCGATTGCCGGACGTCGCTTCGTTCGTGACAATGAAGCGGCTCAGCTTGCCGCGCTGAAGGTGGCTGGCATGCAGGTGGTTGATACGCCCGATCTGGCAGCCTTCCGTGCCAAGACCGAGCCGGTGTATGCGACCTTGAGCGGTGACACCAAGAAGATCGTTGACGACATTCGCAAGACCCTGAAGTAAGGGTGCAGTCCGTGGGAATGAGTCACCGTTTGATGTCGCTCAGCGAGCAGGTCAATGGCCTGGTCGAGAAGCTGTTGCTGGTGGCCGGCGTGGCCATTTCCATCATCCTGTTTGCGCAGGTGCTGGCACGCTACCTCGGGCATTCGCTGAGCTGGTCGGAAGAACTGGGTCGCTACTTGCTGGTGGCGACCACATTTCTCGGCGCCACAGTGGCTTACAAGCGCGCTCATTTCATCGGCCTGGCCGGCTTTGGCGCGCGCTTTGGCCTGCTGTTTGAGCAGGTCGTATTGCGGGGTTTGCAGGTGCTGAACCTTGGCTGCTTTGGCCTGATTACCTGGTACGGTACCAAGTACACGCTCAACGCCTGGGAGCAGACTTCGACCGCCGTGCAGATGCCGATGTCTATACCAATCTCGGTTGTACCGCTGTCGGGCGCTATTTTCCTGTTGCACATTCTGGCCGACATGAGCAAAAGCAAGCAGGAGGTCGCATGATCATCATTCTGCAGTTTGCCCTGATGTTTTTGCTGATGGCGCTGGGCTTGCCGATTGCGCTGTCGATCGGATTGCCGGCGATCGGTCTGATCGTCACCCCCGGTGTTTTTCCGGACACCGTTGCCATTTCGGCACTCGGTCAGACCATCGTGCAGCAATTGTTTTCCGGTGTTGATTCGTTCGATCTGCTGGCGGTGCCGCTGTTCATGATTGCCGGCTCCATCATGGAAGTCGGCGGCATTTCCCGGCGCCTGATTGATTTTTGCAACAGCCTGGTGGGATGGGCGCCGGGCGGCCTGGCCGCTGCGGCCATCGTCGCTTCGATGATCATTGCCGGCATTTCCGGTTCGGCCGCTGCCGATACCGCAGCCATTGGCGGCGTTGTCATTCCGGCCATGATTCGCCAGGGTTACCCGCCAGCGTTTGCCGCTGCCGTGGTGGCAGCTGGCGGCTCGATTGGCATCATCATTCCGCCGTCGATTCCGATGGTCATCTTTGGCTTCATGACCAACATCTCGATCTCGCAACTGTTTGCCGGCGGCATGCTGGTCGGCGTGTTGCTGGGCATGTCTTTCCTTGTTGTGGCGGTCTGGATTTCGTGGCGCAAGGGCTACGGCATGCGCGAACCCTTTAGCTGGAAGAATGTGTTGCTGACCGGCAAAGCCGCGTTTTGGTCGATGGGTGCTCCGATTGTGGTGCTCGGTGGCATTCTGAGCGGCATTGTGACCGTGACCGAAGCCGCCGCGCTGGCTGTGTTTTATGCCTTGCTGGTTGGCACGGTGATCAATCGCGAACTGCCCTGGAAGGAGTTGCCCGGGCTCATCATGCGTTCGCAGGTGGCAGCTGGTGGCATTTTGTTCATCATTGCCATGGCCAAGATTTTTGGCTGGCTGCTGGCGATGCAGCAGGGCGCGCGATTGC
>CAITXW010000279.1 GCA_903896425.1 uncultured beta proteobacterium
GCATCACCCCGCTAGAGGATCCAACCCGCTAAACCCATCAGGGACCATTTAAGTCCGAATGTACGGTTGCAATCTCTCCGACTCGCCAACATTTGCAATGTGGCTTGCAAAACAAGGGGCGTCCATGTACGCAATGACAATCCAGAGTTCAGCCACCAGAGCATTCGCCCATGATTCGAAACAGTCTGAACAAACTCTATGACGCCGCCGCCTGGGCCGCGGCGCTGATGATGATCGGCACGCTGCTGATGGTGGTGTTGGGCATGGTGGACCGCTATGTCACGATCAACTTTCGCGGCACTGATATGTATGCCGGTTACTGCATGGCCTCGGCCGGCTTTCTGGCGCTGGCACACACGCTGAAGAAGAACGAGCACATCCGCGTCACCCTTCTGCTCAACGCCGTGCCGCCGCGCGCCAAGAAGGTGCTGGAACTGTGGAGCCTGAGCGCGGCCGTGCTGCTGTCAGGCCTGTTCTGCTTTTACAGCATCAAGCTGTCCTACCAGTCCTGGGATTTCAACGACGTCTCCACCGGCAACGACGCCACACCGCTGTGGCTGCCGCAGATCGGCATGGCGCTTGGCTCGCTGGTGCTGCTGATCGCCTTCATCGATGAACTGGTGATGGAAATTCGCGGCCTGCGCGTCACCGTCGACAGCGAAGAAGCTCTGCACAACGAATAACAGGAAGCGACTATTTCATGAGTGAACTTGCTGTTACCGCGCTACTGATCGGCTCGCTGTTCCTGATCCTGGGCAGCGGTGTCTGGATCGGCCTGACGCTGACCGGCGTGGCTTGGATTGCGATGGAGCTTTTTTCCAGCCGCCCGGCCGGCGAAGCCATGGCGCTGACGATCTGGGGCTCGGCTTCAAGCTGGACGCTGACCGCCCTGCCCTTGTTCATCTGGATGGGCGAGATCCTGTTTCGCACCAAACTCTCCGAGAGCATGTTCAAGGGTCTGGCACCTTGGGTCAACTGGCTGCCGGGCCGGCTGCTGCACACCAACATCATTGGCTGCACGATTTTTGCCGCCGTCTCGGGATCGAGCGCCGCCACCTGCGCCACCATCGGCAAGATGACCTTGCCGGAACTGACCCGGTGCGGCTATCCGCAGGACCAGATCATCGGCTCGCTCGCCGGCGCCGGCACGCTGGGCCTGTTGATTCCGCCGTCCATCATCATGATCGTGTACGGCGTCAGCGCCGAGGTCTCGATCTCGCAACTGTTTGTCGCCGGCATCCTGCCGGGTCTGCTGCTGGCCTCGCTGTTCAGCGGCTACATCATCTTCTGGTCACTGCGCCACCCGGACCAGATTCCGCCCACCACTGAGACCTTCACCTTCACGCAGCGTCTATACGAGTCGCGCCATCTGATTCCGGTTGTGGGCCTTATCGGCGCCGTGCTTGGCAGCATCTACGCCGGTGTCGCCACCGCCACCGAGGCTGCCGCCGTTGGTGTCCTGGGCTCGTTTGTGCTGTCGACCGTGCAAGGATCGCTGACCTGGTCGAACTTCAAGGAATCGCTGATGGGCGCGACGCGCCTGTATTGCATGATCGCGCTGATCCTGGCGGGTGCCGCCTTCCTGACGCTGAGCATGGGCTACATCGGCCTGCCGCGCCATCTGGCTGAGTACGTTAGTTCGCTCGGCTTGAGCCCCTTTGGCCTGATCCTGGCACTGACGGTGTTTTATGCCATCCTCGGTTGTTTTCTGGACGGCATCTCGATGGTGGTGCTGACCATGGGCGTGCTGCTGCCCACCGTGCAGGCGGCTCACCTGGACCTGGTCTGGTTTGGCATCTTCATCGTGATCGTGGTTGAGATGGCGCAGATCACGCCGCCCGTGGGCTTCAACCTGTTTGTGCTGCAAGGCATGACCAAGAAGGAGATCACCTACATTGCCCGCGTCACCCTGCCCTTCTTTTTCCTGATGTGCGCGATGGTGCTGCTGCTCTGGTTCTTCCCGCAGATGGCAACCTGGTTGCCCAGCAAAATGTAATTCCATCCCCAAACCATCCCTGTCGTTGTTGCTTCGCCTTGCCGTGCTGGAGCACTGTCTGCGGCTTCGCGCCTAGACAGAAATGATTTGGAAATGGAATAAGCCGCTGCCGTCGCGTTTATGATCGCGGCACCATGATCTCTGTCATCGCCATTTGCATCGGTGCCTGCCTCGGCGCCCTGTTGCGTTGGGGCCTCGGCCTCTGGCTCAACCCCGGCGCCGTTATCCCGCTGGGCACCCTCGCTGCCAATCTGATCGGCGGCTACCTGGTGGGGGTCTGCGTGGCCGTCTTTCAAGGCCTGCCTGATCTCGATCCCGTCTGGCGCCTCGCGCTGGTTACCGGCTTTCTGGGCGCGCTGACCACCTTCTCCAGTTTCTCGGCTGAAGTGGTCGGCATGCTCGGGCAACAACGCTACGCCCTGGCCTTCGGCACCGCCGCCCTGCACCTGTTTGGCTCGCTGCTGCTGACGGTGGCGGGGATTCAAAGCGTTGCGCTGTTTGCGGCGTCACGCACCTGAAGATGGATTGCGGGTCGGGGCCCGCAATGACAGTCACCCGCTCACGCAAACCCGTGCAGCACCCGGCTCTCCTGCTCTTGTGACTTGAACTGATTGAAGCGCGGCAGGAACTTGTCCCAGTCGATGATGTGGCTGTCGAGTTCGGGGCCGTCGACGCAGGCGTGCTTGCGCACCATCTTGCCGGCGATCGTCACCGGCACCATGCAGGCGCCGCACATGCCGGTGGCGTCCACCATGATCGAGTTCAGGCTGGCCACGGTCTTGACGCCGAAGGGTTTGGTCAGGTCGCTGACGGCGCGCATCATCAGCGGCGGGCCGATCGTGACCACCTCCGCAATTTTGCGGCCCTTGCTCGTCATGTTGTCGATCAGCATGGCTTCGAGCGGCGTCGTGACAAAACCCTTTTGGCCAAAGCTGCCGTCGTTGCTGGTGTAGATGACGTCGAGTTGATCGCCAAACTCCGCCTTCAGAGCGGCCACGCGCTCGCCGTCCTTGACCCAGAACAGCAGACCCGAATTGCGGAAACCCGCAATCAGCGTCACATGGTTGCCCAGTTGCAGGTGCGCACGCATGATCGGATAGACCGGCGGCAGGCCCAGACCGCCAGCGGTGAACACCACTGTCTGCTGGCCTTCGTAGCGGTGCAAGGCGCTGGGCAGTCCGAGCGGCCCGGCGATGCCGGTGAAGGCGTCGCCAACGTTCATGTTGTTGATCGCGATACTGCTGCTGCCCATGGCTTGCACCACGAGGCAGATCGTGCCCTTCTTTGCATCCCAATCGGCCAGCGTGAGCGGTATCAGCTCACCTTTTTCCCAGGGCAGCACGCGCACGAATTGGCC
>CAITXW010000280.1 GCA_903896425.1 uncultured beta proteobacterium
CAGCCCAGAACAGCGTGCTGTCGGCCCATTGCGCCACGATGCGCGCCAGGCCCTTGTGCTGTGCCGGGTACAGTGTCGGCGCCGGTTGCAGATGTTCAAGCACGTCGCAGATCAGCGCCGTGTCGCAATAGACATCCGAGCCGATCTGCAGAAACGGTGTGCGCCGATAGCCGCCGGTGAGCGCAAGCACATCGGGCTTGGGCATGATGGACGGGATGATGACCGACTTCCAGGCCAATTTTTTGTAGCCCAGCACGAGCCGAATCTTTTCCGAAAACGGCGAAGTCGGGTAGTGGTGCAGGACGATCTCAGCCATGCAGCTTCACCAGTTGTTTGCCGAAATTCTTGCCCTTGAGCAGGCCCAGAAAAGCCTCCGGCGCCGCCTCGATGCCCTGCGCCACCGACTCGCGCGCGCGCAGGGCGCCCGTGGCCACCAGCGTGCCGAGTTCCTTCAGCGCCTCGGGCCAGACCTCCATGTGCTCGCTGACGATAAAGCCTTCGATCTTGAGCCGGTTCATCAGGATCAGCGCCGGATAGGTCAAGGGCACCGGCTTGCCGTTGTAGCCGGCGATCATGCCGCAGACGGCGATGCGGCCAAAGGCATTCATGCGCGACAGCACAGCGTCGAGCACCATGCCGCCGACGTTCTCAAAATAGCCGTCAATACCCGCAGGGCAAGCTTCCTTGAGCGCTTTGGACAGTGACACCGCGTCCGGATGCAGTTTGTAGTCAACGCAGGCGTCGAAGCCGAGTTCCTCCACCGCATAGCGGCATTTCTCCGGCCCGCCGGCAATGCCGACGGTACGGCAGCCGCGCGCTTTGGACAGGGCGGCAAAGGCACTGCCGACAGCGCCAGTGGCCGCGCTGACCACCATGGTTTCTCCAACCTTGGGTGCAATGATCTTCACCAGTCCGTACCAGGCGGTAACGCCGGGCATGCCGACCGCGCCTAGGTAGGCGCTCAGCGGCACGTGGCTGGTATCGACTTTGCGCAGCGCACCGACCTGGTCGCCGTCCACCACGCTGTACTCCTGCCAGCCGCCCATGCCGACGACCTTGTCCCCAGCCGAAAATTTGACGTTGCGCGAATCGATCACCTCGCCCACCGTGCCACCAATCATGGTCTGGCCCAGCGGTTGCGGTTGCGCGTAGCTCTTGCCATCATTCATGCGTCCGCGCATATAGGGGTCCAGACTCAGAAACTGGTGGCGGACCAGAACCTCTCCGTCCTGCAGGGCCGGCGTATCGCTGACCACGAGCTTGAAATTGCTGGCGACGGCCTCCCCAACCGGACGGTTGTCGAGATGGATTTGTTTGTTCTTGGGCATGGGATTCCTGAAAGATTAGTCGGTTGAAATGACATTGAGCGAATTGGCGCTTTTCGGCCCGGTCGGCAGGCGCCGGACGTACTTGAAGGTACCGGTGGCGTGGGCGCAGGCGTGTCCCGCTTCGTCGAACGCAGTGGCCTCGACAAACGCCATGGTGGCGGTTCGGTGCATCAAACGTCCCTTACCAATCAGCGGTCCGCGTGCCGCCTGCATGAAGCTGGTCTTCATTTCGATCGTCACCACACCCATGTCCTTTTGCACGCTGCGCGCTGCCACGGCCATCGTGACGTCGAGCAGGGTCATGAGCGCCCCGCCGTGTGTGACGGAAAAGGAATTCAGGTGCTCCGGTTTAGGTGCGTACGCCAGCTCCGACAAGCCACCCTCGAACAACAACAGTTCAAAGCCGAGGTGATCGACAAATGGAACCGTGACGCCAAAATCCATGGACTGCCTATCCACCAATGACGGAACTGACGCCACCGTCCACTGCCAGCCATTGGCCGGTGATGTGCTTGCCGGCATCGGACGCAAACAACAAACACAGACCCTTGAGGTCTTCATCGTCACCAAGCCGCCCGAGCGGCGCATGCGCTGCCATTCGTTCCTCACCCATTGCGGCCAGGATGCCCGCTGTCATCTTGCTCGGGAAGAAACCCGGACAGATGGCGTTGACCGTGATGTTGTACTTACCCCATTCGGCCCCGAGTGCGCGTGTGAAATTGACCACCGCGCCCTTTGATGTGTTGTAGGCAATGGTGGTCATCTCGGGTGGGTTACCGTTCAGACCCGCGATCGACGCCACATTGATGATGCGCCCCGAGCGACGCGCGATCATGCTGCGTTTGGCGATGACCTGGCTCAGAATGAAATAGCCGCGCACGTTGAGGTTCATCACCTTGTCCCAGGCGTCCAGCGGATGATCCTCGGCTGGCGCACCCCAGGTAGCGCCCGCGTTGTTGACCAGAATGTCAACCTCGCCCATGCGCTGCAGCGTTTCATCCGCCAGGCGGTGAATTTCGGACTCTTTGGCGCAGTCGGCGGCAATCCAGCGCGCGTCAATGCCGGCAGCCTGAAGTTCGGCTGCTGCCTGCTCCAGGTCACTCGCCTTGCGTGAACTGAGCATGATGCGCGCGCCGGCCTCGCCCAATGCGTGCGCCATCTGCAAACCCAGGCCACGCGAGCCACCGGTTACCAGCGCGGTCTTGCCGGTGAGATCAAAAAGTTCTTGGACAGTGCGGGTCATGGTAAATCCCTATCTTGAGTCGGTGCGACGGAATGCCGCATTTTGCAGGAACTTCCCCGCTTGCACTTGGAGCACTGTCTCAATGGCGATAGCATCAATAAAACTGCCCATGACCCGGCGATTCCAGCAACCGGGCAAAATATGCTTTACCATTGTCAGCATGCAGAACGATCCCCCTATGAAGCACCCGCTTTTTGCGAGCATGGAAGTTGCGTATCCAGTCCATCTGGAAAAACATCACGACCATATTCTGCGCAAGCTTGAAGAACTGTGGGACCAGCCTGAAATCCACGACTACCTGAGTGACCTGCTGTTGGACAAACGAGGTGGGCGCAAAGGCTTTTCGCCGGAAGTCTCCAACGAGATCATTGCCCTGCGCGAATACCGCGCCATGGAGACTTTTCGCATTGCCGAGCGCAAGGAAGCAGCGATCCAGGAATTGACTGGGCGTGGCATCTATCTAAGTGTGGACGAGTTTCTGCGGGCACTGGACCGAGGCGACCGCGAAGTTATCGACTTGTTTGTCCGATCCCATTTCGACATCCACATTACCGACGACAACGGCAACCCGCCCCTGATGTCGGCCTTGAAGCACGGCTATACCGTCATCGCAAAAATTCTTTTGGTCGCGGGTGCCGATGTCAATGAAAAGGACAGATTGGGCTTGACGCCGCTGCTGGTCACCTGCGGCAAGTCAACACAGGGCTACAAGGATGTTGCGGAAACCCTGATACGAAAGGGCGCGCAGATCAACGTGCGCGACTCGCTTGGCTTCACGCCACTGCTGCTCTCGCTTTCAGGCGGCACCATCGAGATTGCTGAAATGCTGATCGAAAAAGGTGCCGATGTGACGGTGCGCACACGCAAGGGCGAAACGCCGCTGATGTTGGCGCGCCGTGCCAACGCCGATGCTTTGGTCGAACTGATGCTCAGCAAGGGCGCGGTGAATTAATTAGCCCCCACGCGCTTGTTAGAAGGCGTCTTCTGGCACGCTGGCACAGGTCGAATCGCGACTCGCCACCACCTGCAGCCAGGCGCCGATCTTGGGCAATTCATAGTGGTAGAAATAGCGCGCTGCGCCAAGGCGCCCAACATTGGCTGCGCTTGACACTGCCGCTTCCTGCGCTTGTGCAACGAGCGCCACATCAAGCCAGATCCAGGCCAGCACGGTGTGGCCAAAGGCCTGCATATAAGGTACGGCGTTGGCCAGCACATCGACCGGTTTGCCACCCGACCAGGCGGCCTGCGTCGCACTGCCAACCTGTTGCAGAGCAGCCAGCAGCGCAGCACCATGTGCCGCCAAATCGGGAACGCCAGCGGCACGTTTGGCCGTTGCCGTGATGCGAGCAGCCAGCAGCGCCAGACCCCGACCGTTTTCCATCAACACTTTGCGCCCAAGCAAGTCCATGGCCTGAATGCCATGTGTGCCTTCGTGAATCATGTTCAGGCGGTTGTCACGCCAATATTGCTCCACCGGGAAGTCGCGCGTGTAGCCATAGCCGCCATGGATCTGGATCGCCAATGAATTGGCTTCCAGACACCATTCACTCGGCCAGCTCTTGGCAATCGGCGTCAATATTTCAAGCAACAGGCGCGCTTCGTCGGCGACCTCGGCGCTGCCGGTATGCTGCTCATCAACCAGTCGCGCGCAATACAGTTCCAAGGCCAAGGCGCCTTCACCGTAGGACTTCTGCGCCAGCAGCATGCGTTTAATGTCAGCGTGCTCAATGATGCGAAGCTGCGGCTGGGAAACATCCTTGCCGCCCTCACCCATGGCGCGCCCTTGCGGCCGATTGCGTGCGTATTCCAGGGATGCGTAGTAACCGGCCAGACCCAGCATGGTGGCCGCAATACCGACACCGATGCGCGCCTCGTTCATCATGTGGAACATGCAGCGCAGGCCCTCGCCTGGCTTGCCCACCAAATAACCAATGGCGCCAGCCTGGCCGCGAACCGGGAATTTGCCCTCGCCAAAATTGAGCAAGGTATTGACGGTGCCACGCCAGCCCAGTTTGTGATTCAAACCCGCCAGCGCAACGTCGTTACGTTCACCGGTCAACTGACCCGCAGTGCCGACCATTTTCTTCGGCACGATGAAGAGCGAGATGCCGCGCGTGCCAGCGACGAGTTTGCCGTCCGGCCCCGGGATCTTGGCCAGCACCAGGTGAATGATGTTCTCGTTGAGTTCATGCTCACCGGCTGAGATCCACATCTTGTTGCCGGTCAAGCGGTAGCGCGCACCGAGCGGCTCGGATTCAAAATCGTCACCATCCGGCACGGCGCGTGTCGCCACATCGCCCAGGCTGGAGCCGGCCTGGGGTTCGCTCAGGCACATGGTGCCAGAGAAGCGCCCAGAGAATTCATGACGGGCAAACACCTCTTTCTGCAGCGGCGTGCCGTGCACCATCAGCAAATTGGCGTTGCCGGTGGTCAGCATGCCCGTGCCAATGCTGATCGAAGCGCAGGCGAAGAAGGAATTGGCGGCGGCCTCGATCGTGTACGGCAGTTGCATGCCGCCCATCTCGTAATCCTGTGCCGCGCTGAGCATGCCGGACTCGGCATAAGCCTTTTGCGCATCGAAGGTCGCCTGCGGCAGGATCACCTTTTCGCCGTCGAACTGCGGTTCTTGTACATCGACCAACCGGTTGAAGGGCGCGTACTTCTCGCGTGCAATGCGTTCGCAGGTATCGAGCACCGCTTCGAACGTTTCACGCGAATGATCGGCAAAGCGCGTACGCTGGCTCAGTGAGTCAGCTTGCAGCCACTGGTACAAAAGAAAATCAACCGTAGACCGCAAACTCATGATGGCCTCCGCAAACACGATGCCGGGCCGCCAAGCCCGGCTAACACTTACAGGACTTCGAAGATGCCGGCCGCGCCCATGCCGCCGCCGATGCACATGGTGATGCAGACGCGCTTGGCGCCACGGCGTTTGCCTTCGATCAGGGCGTGGCCGGTCAGGCGCTGGCCGCTGACACCGTAGGGGTGACCGACCGCAATCGCGCCGCCGTTGACATTGAGGCGATCATTCGGAATGCCGAGCTTGTCGCGGCAGTAAATGACCTGCACGGCAAAGGCCTCGTTGAGTTCCCACAGATCGATGTCGCTGACCTTCAAGCCCAGACGCGCAAGCACCTTGGGGATCGCGAACACTGGGCCAATGCCCATCTCGTCAGGCTCACAGCCAGCCACAGCAAAGCCAAGGAAACGACCCAGCGGCTGCAGACCTTTTTTCGCGGCAACGGACTCGTGCATCACGACCACGGCACCGGCGCCGTCGGAGAACTGACTGGCGTTACCGGCTGTGATCAGACCACCCGGAACGGCCGAGCGCAGGCCGCTGATGCCCTCGACCGTGGTACCGGCACGAATGCCCTCATCCTGGCTGACCGTAACCTTTTTCGTCATCAGACCCATGACCTTGTCAGCGACACCCATGGTCACCGTGATCGGCGCGATCTCGGCCGTGAACAGGCCCGCTTCCAGCGCGGCAGTGGCACGCTGCTGGCTGGTGGCACCGTATTCGTCCATCACGTCGCGACCGATGTTGTAGCGCTTGGCCACGTTTTCTGCGGTCTGCAGCATGTTCCAGTAAATCTCGGGCTTGTTCTTGACCAGCCAGGGATCGGCCAGCATGTGCTGGTTCATCTCCTGCTGCACGCAGGAAATCGCTTCGACGCCGCCGGCGACAAAGATATCACCCTCGCCCGCGATCACGCGCTGCGAGGCCAGCGCAATGGTCTGCAAGCCGGAAGAACAGAAACGGTTGATCGTCATGCCCGATACCGTGATCGGGCAGCCGGCGCGCAATGCGGCCTGTCGCGCGATGTTGGCGCCGGTCGCGCCTTCGGGCGTGGCGCAGCCCATGATGACGTCTTCAACTTCGCCGGCCTCAATGCCGGCGCGCGCAATCGCGTGCTCGACGGCGTGGCCGGCCAGCGTGGCGCCGTGCGTCATGTTGAAGGAACCCTTCCAGCTCTTGGCAAGCGGGGTGCGGGCGGTGGAAACAATTACAGCGGATGTCATGGTGAAGCTTCCTAATCAGTTGAACGTTTTGCCTTCGGCCGCCAGTTTGGCAAGCAGGGGCGCGGGCTGCCAGAACTTGGCATCGTCAAGCGGGTTTAGCGCAAAGCGCTTCATGGCCTGCACCACGTTGAAGAGGCCAACCTGGTCGGCGTAGTTCATCGGGCCACCGCGGTAAATCGGGAAGCCATAGCCCATCAGATACACCATGTCGATGTCGCTGGCCTTGGAGGCAATACCGTCCTCCAGAATGTGCGCTGCTTCATTCACCAGCGAATACACCAGTCGTTGCACGATCTCTTCATCGGAAACCTTGCGCGGCGTGATGCCCAGCGCTTTGCGATGCTCTTCGATCATCTTGACCACTTCGGCGTTCGGGATCGCATCGCGCTTGCCCGGCACGTAGTCGTACCAGCCGGCGCCGGTCTTTTGCCCGTAGCGGCCTTTCTCGCACAACAGGTCAGCCGTCTTGCTGTACTTCATGTCAGGTTTTTCCTGGTAGCGGCGCTTGCGAATCGCCCAGCCAATGTCGTTACCGGCCAGATCGCCCATGCGGAAGGGTCCCATGGCAAAACCGAACTTCTCGATTGCCTTGTCCACTTGCGCCGGTGTGCAGCCTTCGTCAAGCAAAAAGCCGCCCTGGCGGCCATACTGCTCGATCATGCGGTTGCCGATGAAGCCGTCGCAGACGCCCGACACAACCGCCGTCTTCTTGATCTTCTTGGCGATCACCATTACGGTGGCCATCACGTCCTTGGCGGTCTTGGCACCCCGCACCACTTCGAGCAAGCGCATGATGTTGGCCGGGCTGAAGAAGTGCAGGCCAACGACGTCCTGCGGGCGCTTGGTGAAAGATGCGATCTTGTCGACATCCAGCGTCGAGGTGTTGGAGGCCAGAATGGCGCCGGGCTTCATGACGCGATCGAGTTCCTTGAACACCGCTTCCTTGACGCCGATCTCTTCGAACACGGCTTCGATCACCATGTCGGCGTCCTTCAGGGCGTCGTAGCTCAAGGTGGTTGTGAGCAGGCTCATGCGCTGCTCGTATTTGTCCTGCTTGAGCTTGCCCTTCTTGACCTGCGCCTCGTAGTTCTTGCGGATCGTGGCGACGCCACGGTCCAGCGCGTCCTGCTTCATCTCCAGCATCGTGACCGGGATGCCGGCGTTAAGGAAGTTCATCGAAATGCCACCGCCCATGGTGCCGGCGCCAATCACCGCGATTGCCTTGATCTCGCGCAGCGGTGTGTCAGCAGGTACGTCCGGAATCTTGGACGCGGCACGTTCGGCCATGAAAATATGGCGCAGCGCCTTGCTCTCGGGCGTCCACATCAGGTTGATGAAGATTTCGCGTTCCACCGCCATGCCGTCGGCAAACTTCTTCGTTGTTGCTGCTTCAACGGCGTCCACGCACTTGGCCGGCGCCGGGAAGTTCTTCGACATGCCCTTGACCATGTTGCGGGCAAACTGGAAGTAGGCTGCGCCCTGCGGATGCTTGCAGGGCAGATTGCTCACCAGCGGCAGCGGTCGAACATCGGCCACCGAACGCGCGAACGCCACTGCCTCTGCAGCCAGCGTTTCAGCGGACGCTGCTATCTTGTCGAACAGCTTCTGCCCCGGGTACATGGCGAGCATCTCACTCTTGATAGCCTCGCCGCTGACGATCATGTTCAGTGCCGGCTCGACACCGAGTGCGCGCGGCAGTCGCTGCGTGCCGCCTGCGCCCGGCAGCAAGCCAAGCTTGACCTCGGGCAGCGCCACGCTGCAACCCGGTGCCGCAACGCGGTAATGGCAACCCAGCGCCAGTTCCAATCCGCCGCCCATGCAGACGCTGTGAATGGCTGCGACCACTGGCTTCGGTGAATTCTCAATCGCCAGAATGACGCTGAGCAGATTCGGTTCCTGCATTGCTTTCGGGCTGCCGAATTCCTTGATGTCGGCGCCGCCCGAAAAGGCCTTGCCGGCACCGGTCAGCACGATGGCCTTGACAGCGCCATCGGCATTGGCTTTGGCCAGCGCGTCGGTGATACCCAGGCGCGTGCTATGGCCCAAGCCATTGACGGGTGGGTTGTTGAGTGTGATGGTGGCGATATCGCCCTGAACGGTGTATTCGGCGGTCATGCTTGCTTTCCTCTGAGGTGAAAATAGTACGGTCGTTCTTTTTTGGCGATTGTATCGCCGGTCCGGATCATGG
>CAITXW010000281.1 GCA_903896425.1 uncultured beta proteobacterium
AGGCAAAGACTTCAGTTTCCAGAGCATCCGGTCGGCCCTGCTGCAGGATCTTCAGATCGTCGCGACTCATTTCCATCGGGATCACCCAGCGCTTGATGCCCAGCGCCGTCATCCACTGCAGGGTCGGCAGGTTGTAGATGTTGAGGTGCGGGCCGGCAACAAATGGCACTTTGCCTTCCAGACAGTGCACCGCGCCCATGTCGTTGGCCTCGACCATGAAGTCACCATTGACCGACATCTCGGCGATCTTGTGCAGGGTGGTGACGTCCGAGCCCGATTCGATCAGGACCTGGGTCGACAGAATAACTTCCTTGCCCGCTTCCTTGAGCGTGGCGGCAACGTTCAACCAGTCGGCCAGGCGCAGTTCGCGCCGACGTGAACAGACAGTTTCGCCGAGGTAAACAATGTCAACCGGAGTCTTGGCGACGGCTTCGTAAAAGCCCAGCACTGTCTCGCGTGGCCAGTAATACAGCAAGGGACCTAGGGCAAGCTTCATCATTTCCATGGCCTGTGATAGGCCCCCAGCGTGTGTTGTTGTCCTTCGGCGACTTTGTCCAGATCCGTCATCCAGGCCGGCTTGGCCGAGTAGCGGTGCGGGTTGTCGCGGCAGCTGTCAATCGCTTCGCGCCAGACCTTGGTTACTTGCGCCACATAGGCCGGGCTGCGCTGTCGGCCTTCGATCTTGATGGCACGCACGCCCATCTTCATCAACTGCGGCAGCAACGCCAGTGTATTGAGACTGGTCGGCTCCTCGATGGCGTAGTAATTCTTTTCGTCGCCGACGTCAAAGCGCCCCTTGCACAGCGTCGGGTAACCGGCGTTTTCACCTGGGGCGTAGCGGTCGATCAGCACGCCGTTCAGGCGCGACTCGCGGCCCTGCGGCGTTTCCTGCCAGCGCACCGCTTTCGGTGGCGAACAGACACCGTTGGTGTTGGGAGCTTCGCCCGTAACGTAACTGGAAAGAGCACAGCGCCCTTCCACCATCACACACAGACTGCCAAAACCAAAGACCTCGATTTCAACCGGCGTCTTCTCCAGCACCTGTTCGACCTGCGTCATCGACAGCACCCTCGGCAGCACGGCGCGCGAAATACCAAAATGCTGATGGTAGAAATTCAAGGCTTCGTAGTTGGTGGCAGAGCCTTGTACCGAGAGATGCAGGCGCAATTGCGGGTGCTTCTTGGCGGCATAGGCCATCAAACCGGGATCGGCCATGATGACGGCATCAACGCCGCTCTCAGCCGCACGATCAACCGCACCGCGCCAGACCTCGGGACTCGCCGCCTGCGGGTAGGTATTGAGTGCAACAAAAACCTTGCGCCCGCGCTCGTGCGCGTAACGGATGCCATTGTTGATGGCCGCTTCATCGAAGTTGAGTCCGGCGAAATTGCGCGCGTTGGTGGCGTCACGAAAACCGAGGTAAACGCAGTCCGCGCCGTTGTCGACAGCAGCCTTGAGCGCCGGCAAACTTCCCGCCGGACAGACCAGCTCAAAGGACGCGGCAGTCACCCCCGGCGGCGGTGCAGAGGAATGGTCGGTGGTGGAATTCATATCGCTAATGGAGTGGGTGACCTTGGCAGCTGCGCCACTTCCTACCCCGAGCGGCAGGCAAAGCGCAAGCTAGCGAAGGTATCAGAGCACAAAGTTATGTCCCATGACATAGGTCAACTCAGTTGGACTTATAAGGCCTGGCCTGGGCAGCAGGCGCGTTAACACAAAGATGCATTGTAAATGCCTTTTATTGCGGCGGCCAATACGGTGAGAATGCAAGCTGACTCCCACCTCGATTGCGATACCCATGAACCGACATCTCTGGCTGCTCACTCTGTGTCAGGGCTTGTTCCTGACCAACAATGTCACCTTCATCGCCATCAACGGTCTGGTCGGTCTGAGCATGGCGCCATTGGGTTGGATGGCGACGCTGCCCGTGATGGCCTATGTGGTGGGCGGCGCACTGTCCACCGGTCTGGTGGCAAAAACGCAAGCCCGTTTCGGTCGCAAAGCCTCATTTCAACTCGGCCTGCTGGTGGTCTTGCTGGCATGCCTTCTGTGCGCCTACGCCGCTGTCAGCAAGAATTTCTGGCTGCTCTGCGGTGCCACCCTGATCGCCGGTTACTACAACGCAAACGCCAATCTGTACCGCTTTGCTGCCGCTGAGCTCGCAGCGCCGGCCTGGCGCGAAAAAGCGGTGTCCCTGGTACTGGCCGGCGGCCTGATTGGCGCCGTGATCGGACCGAATCTGGCACAGCAGACGCGCAACCTGATGAGCGTGCCCTTTGCCGGCGCCTACATCACGCTCAGCCTGGTTGCCGTGCTGGCCATGGCGCTACTGGCTTTCATCGATTTTCCGCCCCTGACGACCAAGACATTGAGCAATGCCGGACGGCCCCTCGGCCAGATCATGAAACAGCCGACCTTCATCATTGCGGCGCTCACCAGCGCACTGGGCTACGGCATCATGAATCTGCTGATGGCCGCCACGCCATTGGCCATGCAACAACACAATTTCCCATTTCCCGACGCGGCGCTGGTACTGCAGTGGCACGTGATCGGCATGTTTGCGCCCGGCTTCTTCACGGGGCATCTGATCAAACGCTTTGGCACCCTGGCCATCATGAGCCTGGGGCTGCTGCTCAATGCGCTGTGCATCGTCGTCGCGCTCTCGGGGGTCGAGTTGCAGCAGTTTCTGGTCGCGCTGTTCCTGCTTGGCGTCGGTTGGAACTTCTTGTTCACTGGCAGCACAACGCTGTCACTGCAAACCTATCGACCGGAAGAAAAAGACAAAGTGCAGGGCGCCCTGAATTTCTTTGTATTCGCAACCCTGGCACTGAGTTCGTTTTCGTCCGGCGTACTGGTCACCACCAGCGGCTGGCGATTGCTCAACTACGGCTCATTGCTGCCTCTGGTGCTGATCGCTTGCGCGCTGTTTTGGCTCGCAATCCGGCGGCAGCGCGCAGTATGATGACACGCTGACGGACGGCCACGAACCTTCCGCATGCTGAACCTTTCAGGAGACAAGCCATGCAAAGACGAGATCTGCTTGCGAGCGTGCTGCTCACCGGCGCACTGCCTGGTTGGGCACTGGCCCAGTCGCTGGAAAAACCCAGACTGACGGTGGCCGTAGGCGGCAAGAATCTGCTTTATTACCTGCCGCTCACAGTGGCCGAACAGCTCGGTTACTTCAAGGCTGAAGGGCTGGATGTGACGATCGTTGATTTTGCCGGCGGCTCGCGTGCCCTGCAGGCAGTAGTCGGTGGCAGTGCCGATGTCGTATCGGGCGCGTTCGAGCACACGGTCAACATGCAGTTCAAAGGCCAGCGCATGCGCGCCTTTGTGCTGCAGGGCGCGGCGCCCCAAATCGTGCTAGGCATCAACCCCAAAACCATGGGCGGGTACAAGACACTGGCCGACCTCAAGGGCAAAAAGATCGGCGTTACGGCACCTGGCAGTTCGACCAATGTGATGCTCAACTTTGTGCTGGCCAAGGCCGGCCTTAAACCGAGCGACGTCAGTGTCATCGGTGTCGGCACCGGCAACGGCGCGGTCGCAGCCATGCGCTCCGGACAGATCGACGCCATGAGCAATCTGGACCCTGTCATCACGCTTCTGCAGCGCTCAGGTGACCTCAAAATCATCTCGGATACGCGCATCGTGGCGGAATCGGAAAAAGTCTTCGGCGGCCCGATGCCGGCGGCCTGTCTGTACGCGATGCAGTCCTTTATCAACAGCAACCCGAACACAACGCAGGCGCTGGCTAACGCGATCGTGCGGGCTGACAAATGGATTCGCAACGCCGGTGCTGCCGACATCATCAAGGCCGTGCCCGAAAGCTTCCTGATGGGCGACCGCGCGGTCTACATCGACGCCTTCCTGGCCGCCAAGGGCGCACTCTCGCCCGACGGAATGATCCCGGACAAAGGTGCGCAAACCGCGTTTCGCGCGTTGGCCAGCGTGGACCCGGAACTGGCTGCTGCCAAGCTTGACCTGAGCGCGGTCTACACCAACGATTTTGTTAAAAAAGCCAACGCCAAATACCCAAAGGGATGACAGCCGCGCTTGATCTGAAAGGGGTGGCCTGCACCTTCGTCAGCAGGAATGACCCCGGCCAGCGTTACACCGCCGTGCAGGATGTCAGCCTGACCGTCGGCGCCGGTGAATTCGTCAGTGTGGTTGGGCCTACAGGCTGCGGCAAGAGCACCCTGCTCAACGTTGGCGCCGGTCTGCTTGAACCCAGCACCGGATCGGTCAGCGTTTTTGGCCAGCCTCTCGTTGGCATCAATCGCCGCGCCGGCTACATGTTTCAAGCTGAGAGCCTGATGCCCTGGCGCACCGCTTTGGGCAACGTCCTGGCCGGCCTGGAATTTCAGGGTGTCCCGCAAGAGCAGTCACGCATGCGCGCTGAAGACTGGCTGCGCCGGGTTGGTCTGGGCGGCTTTGGCGACCGCTATCCGCACCAGATGTCGGGCGGCATGCGCAAGCGCGTGAGCCTGGCACAGACCCTGGTGCTCGATCCCGACATCATTTTGATGGACGAGCCCTTTTCGGCACTCGATATTCAAACCCGCCAGTTGATGGAAAACGAGTTGCTGACACTGTGGGCCGCCAAGAAGAAGGCCGTCCTCTTCATCACGCACGACCTGGACGAAGCGATTGCCATGAGCGACCGCGTCGTAGTCCTGAGCGCTGGCCCTGGCAGCCACCCGATCGGCGAATTCGTCTTTGACATCCCACGCCCGCGCGATGTTGCCG
>CAITXW010000282.1 GCA_903896425.1 uncultured beta proteobacterium
CCTCTATGTCGACACGCATAAACCGCCACATCCCTCCAACCTTGAAGGCCGGGATCTTCTTGGCCTGTGACAACCTGTAAATCGTCCGCTCGGTTACCTTCAGGTAGCCAGCAACTTCCTTGATGGTGAGAATATGTTCCTCGCCAGTGCGTTTCATCATTGTGATGACCATTTTTAGTAAGTTTCGACAGCATAGTGCAAAACTGGCCAAACACAAACAACCGCCACAGTCCGGAAGAATTGTGCTGGGGTTGCGGCTCACTAGGTGAGCTTCAGTTGCCGATGATGCTGGCTGCCTGGATTTGCGGACGCCGGTTCAATTGCGAAAGGCGGAATCGAACTCGGGTTCGACTCGGCGGCTGCTTCCTCGCTCGCCAACCCAATCCGCGTCGCTCTTCAGTTGATAACGCTCGCGAGGGAAAAAAGACATTAGCCCGAAAACACGGACACTTGCGGGTTCTATTGCTATCCGCTTCGGAAAGCGAACGCAGGTTCGGTTCCGTTTTCCACCACCAATACCTGAACCCCAACTCGTCAGAGTTGGGGTTTTCATGTCTGATCGCGCGGGTTGCCTGGTGTTGTTGCGATCTCGTGCACAGTTTTGCGGACCTCGCCCTCGGCACCAAGACAATGAAACTACCCACCCTTTCCAAACTCTTGCTGGTTCCGAAATTTCAAAAGACATGCTATCGCATTGCCCTTGTTCTTTTCTTTTCGATACTCGTCATCGGTTCACTTCCCCATGCGCGCGAAGACATCGGCGAATATGCGCCGGGAATTGTGTTGCATGCAGTCGCTTACGCGGTTCTGGCCTTGCTGATCTTCGTGGGAAGCGGCGGCAATGGATCGAAGCGCGCTGTTAAATCAACGCTGACAGTTGCCGTCATGGGCGCCTTGGACGAGTATGTTCAAAGCTTCTTCCCCTACCGCACCGCGGCGCTTACGGATTGGATGATCGACGCCATCGCAGGGGGCGCGGTTTCCGTGCTGCTTTGGAAATTGTGGTCGGGACTGCCGAACGACTGATGGCCAATTTGCCAGCTGTTCTTGGGGTGCGAACCGCCATTGCGGCGGTTTGACATTCATCGGGGCTTCAAGTCAACTTTCAATTGACGCCAGTATCTATGCCTTGAGAAAAGATTTCAGTTTTGCATTTGATAAACCCCGCCAGACTCTAAGCTTGGCGGGGTTTTCTTATGCAGTTTTTTGGTCGTCACATGCACACGTCAAGGTGGATGTGAGGGGTAGTTGTCAAGTGCCTAGAATTTGCAGCCGATGGCGATGCCGTAGGACGCCGGATTGAGCGCTGCGTCCACCGTTTGACCGGTAGACAGCGTAGTTTTGACTTTCAGGTTTGCTTTGCTGTAGAAAACATCGACAAACCATTTTTCATCCAGGGCCAGCGTGGCGCCGATTTCTGGCGTCAAAATGAACTTGGACTCGACGGACAACTTGGTTGGTGGGCCACCCGGATTGGTCAGGGCGGTTAACACGCCGCTGCCTTGCTCATTGAAGAAGTAGGCGTACGTGGCGCCCAAGCCGACGTAGGGGCGGAATTTCGCCTTGGCCTCCAGAAAACGGTATTGCACGAACAGCGTCATCGGCAGTGCTTGCACTTCACCGATTTGACCGACGCCTTCGAGTGCGCCAGCGCCGTAGAGTTTGTGGTGGAAGGGCAGTGCCAGGGGCAGGTCCAGCGCGACGTTGTCGGTCAGCATGTAGCTGATGCCGCCCGCAAACTGGGTATTCGAAGCGCTGTTGGTTTGCGAGCCAGTGCTGGTGCCGGGCATGTAGAGACTTGGCGCGCTCAGGTTTTCGCTGGGGCCGACAGGCGCCACGGTTGTGGCACCGGCGCGCACCGTCCAGGTACCGGCGGATTGGGCGTAACCGCTACCCGCAGTCAGTGCGGCGATTGCCACTGCGAGGAACTTCAGTTGGTATTTCATGTGGGTTCTCCTTGAAGTTCGTAACAATTAAAGCCAGCCTGCTTTGGCCAGATAGGACAGCACCAATTGGGCCGTCAGCTTGTGCACGTAGGGCGTGGGGTGCACGCCGTCGGCAAACAGGTAGTGCGAGGTGTCGCCAGTGATCAGGGTGCTTGCGTTGCAGATCAGCGAACTCGTCACCTTCGTCATGTCACAAGCCCGCGTGTTCACGTTGGTCACGCCGTAGCGGCCTGGATTGAGGACTTGGTCCTGGATGTTGGCAAAGGCATCGACGAGGACGACTTCGGGTGTGTTTGCCAAGCCTGCCGCCAGGTATTGGTTGAAGGTCGTGGTCATAGCAAGAATCAGGGCCTGGGCGCTGGCGGATTGGTCAAGGGAATCCGGTGTCTTGCTGACATCGGGCAGGTTGCTCACGACCACGTACTTGGCGCCCTTGCCGACGATATTGGTTTTGACGTAGCCTGCCAGCTCGGTAGCCGCGGTTGCCATGCCGGTCACGGCAGCGGCTGCGCCCGCATGGGTTGCGTAGTCGTTGCCGGCCGCCGTGCCGGCCGTGGTTGCTGCCGCTTGGGCGGCGGCAACCAGAGGGCCGTATACAGCAGGCGAACCAACGGCAGAATTGCCCGTTTGCGCGGCCGCTGCAGCCACCGCTGCACCGACCACAGTTTCGTCTGTGTGGCCAACGCGAGCCGATTCAGTTGCCATCGCTAAACCGATGGCCTGGGCCGCCGTGGTCGGGTTGGCTGCGCCTGCTGCGAGTGACCCCACCAGCGTAGCCGCAAAAGTCTGATTGCCAGCGGCGGTGCCTACGGCAGCCGCATCCACGGCCAGTTTCGCGGTCAGGCCGAATATGTCATTGGCACCGGCCAGTACCGTCACCAGTTGCTTGCTGGTAAAGGTATCAGCGTTGTTGTCCGCCGCGTAATTGGCGAGTTGTATCACGATGGGCTGGGTCAGTGCACCATCAGCATGGCCAGGGCCAACGGGGTCCGTCACGCGTGCGCCACCCTGCGCATAATTGCGGCAGCCGCTAACCGGGATGTTGACTGAACCATAACCGTTTCGCGCTGCGCAAGACGTCAACCCGAGTTGAGCGGCCAAAAATTCCGGCCAGACCGTTGGTGTCGTGACGACGCTGGGGTTGATGGTGAAGCGCCCGCCACCGGCTGCGGCGATCGGGCCGATGCGGTAGGTTCCGACATCGCTCAAACTGTCGCCAAAACTCACCACGGAGGTGAACGCCACGCGCGGTGTTTGATTGCCGTCCCCGCCGCCGCCGCAGGCAGCGACCAGGATTGCCGCGCCCAGCGCGGCCCATGTAGTCTTGAAATAGGTCATCCCTGTTCTCCAAAAGATTGAGGTCAAAACGCAGTACCGGTGCCGACTGACTTTTGTCGAAGCGACCGCGTGACGAAAGTGGCAGCGGCAAATAGAACGACTGTGCTATTTGCTGATTTCATGATAAAGCGCAAACCGGGTCGGGAAAACTAGGGTATTCCCCCGTCAAGCGAATTGCGCGTCAGCGGTAGCGCAGTTTCATCAGCAGAATCGCCAATGCCAGGGCCAAGGTGATCAGATTGGCAATGACGATGGGCCAGGCCTGTAGCAGCAGGCCATAGACCAACCAGCAGCTCACGCCGATGGTGAAGGCGCTGTACATGCCGAGCGAAATGCCGCTGACATCGCGCGTGCGAAAGGTGTGCCAGGCTTGCGGCACAAAGCTGGCGGTGGTCAGTACCGCAGCAATGTAGCCGATGAGGTCGGACAGGGCAGGGGTGCTCATGGCGCCGATTATCCTTTCCCGGATTCGGTCCTCGGGCATCGGCCACGGATAATGGCGCCCATGTCATCGTCGTTATCCCCCACTTCCCGCCTGTCGCTCCTGGCGCTGGGCATTCTGTTGCGCGTACGCGTCGGGGTGTGGAAATGAATCTGCTGGCGTTTGACACCAGCACCGAGCGCATGTCGGTGGCGCTGCAGCGCGGCGCGCCGGAGGCCGTCTGGCAGCACGATGGTCCCGGTGGCGCCCAGACTTCGACCGAGTTGATTCCGGCAATCGAAACCTTGATGGCGCAGGCTGATTTGAACTACACCGACCTTGATGCCATCGTGTTTGGCAGCGGGCCCGGCTCTTTTACCGGCTTGCGCACCGCCTGTTCGGTGGCGCAGGGGCTGGCCTTTGGTGCCGGCATTGCGGTGTTGCCGATCGACACGCTGCTGTGCCTGGCCGAAGCGGCGCGCTTTGCGTATGCGCCGCAGCAGGGCAACTGGCGCGTGCTGGCGCTGCTGGACGCACGCATGGACGAGTTGTACGCGGCAGGCTATGCGTTGGATAACGGTCAGTGGCGGCAAACCAGCGACTACCGTTTGCTGCGCCCCGAGGATGCACTGGACGCAACGGCCGATGCCCTCGTCGGCAATGTTTTTGCGGCCTACGGCGCGCGGCTGCCGGTGAGCAGCGCTGCGCGCATCGAAGCGCTGCCCGACGCTGCGGCTTTGCTGCGCCTGGCGCCGGCGCTGCTGGCTGCGGGCGCGGCAGTGACGCCAGAGCAGGCGTTGCCGCTCTACATTCGCGACAAGGTGGCGCAGACGACGCTGGAGCGCGCAGCCTTGAAGGCGGCCTTGTGAACGTCGTACTCAAGCCAGTTGAGGTCCGGTTCGAAACCATGAATGCAGCCACGCTGGATGCCGTGCTGCAAGTGGAGCAGCAGGCCTATGTCCATCCCTGGCAGCGCATCAATTTCATCGACTCCCTGCAAGCGGGCTACCAGGCGCAGCTGCTGCTGGCGCAGGACACTTTGCTGGGTTACTTTGTTGCCATGAAAGGCGTGGACGAAGTGCATCTGCTCAACATCACGGTGGCGCCCGAATACCAGCGCCAGGGTTGGGCCCGCGTCATGCTCGATGCGCTGGCGATCTGGGCCAAGGGGCAGGGCGCCGATTGGCTCTGGCTCGAAGTGCGCAGTGGTCATCAGCGTGCCATTGAGGTCTATCAGGCGCACGGTTTTGCGCGGGTCGGTCTGCGCAAAGCCTACTACCCGGCGGTGGATGGCCAGCGCGAAGATGCGCTGGTGATGAGCCGGCGGTTGTGATTCGGTGAGAATGAGGCTATGACTCTGGATCTCGACACCCGACAGCGCGCCATGTTGCAGGAGATGGGCCTGCACGTCTGGTGGCCGCAGGCGCTTGCCGCTGCGCCCCAGGCTGACCCGGTGGCAGCAAGCCAAACGCCGCAGTCCGTGCCTCTGACAAGCGCGCTGCCGCAAGACCTCGCCAGCCTGGATTGGGCCGCACTGGCACAAACCATTGCCGTTTGCGGTGCCTGCAAACTCTCGGTCGGTCGGCGCGCCGCCGTGTTCAGCAGCGGTGCTGCGCCGCTGCGGGCCGATTGGCTGGTGCTGGGTGATCCGCCTGACGACAACGAGAAACGCCTGGGCCAGCCCTTTGCCGGCCAGGCTGGGCAACTGCTGGACAACATGCTCAAGGCGGTCAGCGTGCGCCGCTGTGACAACGCAGGTGGCAGCACTGATGCCAGCGCCCTGGCGTACGTCAGCAACTGCGTCAAGTGCCGCCCCGCGCGTGCGCGCAACCCGGAACCGCAGGAACTCGTCGCTTGCGAAAACTACCTGCAACGTGAAGTGGCGCTGCTGCAGCCCAAGGTGATTCTGGCGCTGGGCCGTTTTGCGGCGCAGACTCTGCTACAGGCCAGCGTGCCCGATGTGGCGACGACCCCGCTGGGCAAACTGCGCGGGCGGATATACCGGTACCAGGGCATCCCTGTCGTGGTCAGCTACCCACCGTCTTACCTGCTGCGCACGCCGCAAGACAAGGCGCGTGCCTGGGCCGACCTGTGCCTGGCGCAGTCGGCGGTTACGCCTGCTTAGTGCGCCAGTCGGAAACGCGTTCCCCGAAAACTGAAGACCGAGCTCTTGGGCCGGATTTCTTCCAGGCTCAGTTCAGGCGCGGCCAGGTCGCCCTGATGGAGCACCAGGTTGTTTACCAGCAGCAAGCGCTGCGCCGGGGCTTCTGAATAGACGGCACCGGTGATGGTCAGCGCCGGAATCTGGCGCCGGAAGTCTTCGGGCATTTCGCTGAGCAAGGGGACGACCGGCGCGACCACCGGGGCTGCTGCGGGTGCCGACGCTACTGCTTTTGGTGCCGCTGCGGGCACAGGTGCCACGACGACCGGCGGCGCGGGGCTGACAGCAATCGGTGCGACAACTGGCAGCGTGCGGGTTATCGCAGGCGCCGGGGTGGCAACGCTGGTGGCTGCAGGCAGGGGGGCTGGTGCCGGCGCTGGTGCCAAGGCAGGTGCAGGCGCGTTCACCAGCGGCGGCACCATCGCGAGCTGCACCGAGGGCAGCGAAGCTTCGCTGGCGGGTGCGCGCCACAGCCACAGGCCGGCGGCAATCGTGCTGAGGGCCAGGACGGCGCCGCTGATCAACCACAGGCGGGTGCGCGCTCGGGTCGCCGGTGCAGCGGTGAGCGCTGCCGTTTGTTGCGCGTGCAGACCCGGCACGGCGCCGCGTTCGCGTTCGGCGTCGGCACGTTTGAGGGCATCGAGGATGTAGGACATGGCTTTATCGCGGCTTGGTTTGCAGGCGCGGCTCGCTCGTTGCCGTCGCGCTGTCAATCTGCATGAAGGTTAGCGGGCCGGGCTGGCCGTCGGGCTTGAGGCCCTGCGAGCGCTGGAAGGCGCGGATGCGTTCGCGCAGCGCGGCGTCGAGCACGGGCGCACTGGCGCCGATTGCGGGTGCCGGCACGCCGTCCACTTGCGCCAGTTGCGTGGCGAGTTGCGTGATCGCTGCACCGCTGCTGCCCTCGCGTAGTTTGATGTTGTAACCCTCTGGCGCGCGCCAGTAGGTGGCGAATTCGCCGTGCCAGAAGCGCCCGAGCGCAACCAGTCGCACCGTGTGCAATTCGGCGCCCAAGCGCAGTGTGGCGGTCTGATCGCTCAGCCCCACCAGCAGTGCATAGACCGGCGCTTCGTTGCCCGATTGCAGTGTCAGGATGCCCGGGCGTGCGAGTTGGCGCAACAGCGGCACGCTGAGCTTGGCCGAGCGGTAGCACTGCAAATTTCGTGTGGTGGCGCTCTGACACGGGTCGCCATCGCTGGCCGGCAGTTTCCATAACGGTGCGAGTTCGCGCCATGCGGCGTTGATATCGCGTGGTAGTTGTGGCAACAGGGTTTCGATCGCTTCGATCGGCGCCGGTGGTGCTGCATGCGGCGCCGAGGCCGCCGTAGCGGGCGCACTGGCAGGCGCCTTGACCACGGGTAGGGCCGGTGCTGGCGGGCTCCAGCGCAGGAAGGCAGCAAGTCCGGCGCTCATCATCAGCAGACCACCCAGCGCATAGACTGCGCGTCGCGAACGGGTGCCGCTGTCGCGCGCCGGCTCGGTGCCGAACACTTCGGTCGCGGCCTTGTTCACCACGGCGCGGTTGACGCGTTCCACCCCAGTGGCCCAGGCACCCAGCAGGGCGCGCCCGCACAGCAGATTGATGCGCCGTGGCACGCCGCGCGCCAACTGGTGGATGCGTTGCAGCGCCTTCGCATCGAAGGGCAGGCTCTTGCTGTGGCCGGCCACACCCAGGCGGTGTGCGATGTACTGCGTGGTTTCGCGCTCGGTCAGCGCATCGAGGTGAAAGCGCGCAATCACGCGCTGCGCCAGTTGTTCCAGTTCCGGGCGCTCGAGCATGCTGCGCAGCTCGGGTTGGCCGATGAGCACGATCTGCAGCAGCTTGCGTTCGCTGGTTTCCAGGTTGGTCAGCAGGCGCAGCTGCTCCAGCACGTCGGCCTGAAGGTTCTGAGCTTCGTCGATGATGAGCACGCAGCTTTGCCCGGCTGCGTGGCTTTGCAGCAGGAAGACGTTGAGTGTGTCGATGTAGTCCTTGACCGTTGGCGGACTTGCGGCGCCGGCTGCGGGCGCGATGTGGAACTCTTCGCAGATCGACTGCAGCAGTTCGCTTACCGTCAGCTTCGGGTTGAAGATGTAGGCCACATGGCAGCCGGCCGGGATCTGTTCGAGGAAGCAGCGGCAGATGGTGGTCTTGCCGGTGCCGATGTCGCCGGTGAGCAGCACAAAGCCACCACCACTGCCGCCAGCGCCGGGCTGCGGGCCCGTGACGCCATAGAGCAGATGCGCCAGCGCTTCCCGATGGCGTTCGCTCATGAAAAGAAAGCGCGGATCGGGGGCGATCGAAAACGGGTCCTGCGTCAGACCGAAATGGTTCGAGTACATAGCCGCAAGCATAACGGCGTTGGTGCTTCCTACAATGGGGGCATGAATTTCATCGACATGCTGCGCGCCGCCGAGCGCCAAAACGCTTCCCTGTTGTGCGTCGGGCTCGACCCGGAGCCGACCAAGTTTCCGGCTGCGTTGCGCGGCGACGCCAGTCGCATCTATGACTTTTGCGCTGCCATCGTCGACGCCACGGCGGATCTGGCGATTGCCTTCAAGCCGCAGATTGCCTACTTCGCTGCGCACCGCGCCGAAGAGCAGCTTGAGCGTCTGATGGCCCACATGCGCAGTGTTGCACCGCAGGTGCCGGTGATTCTGGACGCCAAGCGCGGCGACATCGGCAGCACCGCCGAACAGTACGCCAAGGAAGCCTTCGAGCGCTATGGCGCCGATGCGGTGACGCTCTCACCCTTCATGGGTTTTGACTCGATCCAGCCTTATCTCAAGTACCACGGCAAGGGCGCTTTTCTGCTGTGTCGCACGTCCAACCCCGGCGGTGATGATTTGCAGAACCAGCGCCTCGCCAGCGTGGCTGGCGAACCGCTGCTGTACGAGCACATTGCGCGCCTCGCGCAAGGGCCGTGGAACCTCAATGGTCAGCTCGGGCTCGTGGTCGGTGCCACCTACCCGGCCGAGATCGAA
>CAITXW010000283.1 GCA_903896425.1 uncultured beta proteobacterium
ACAACAAAGCGGCTGTGCTTGCCGCGTGCGACTTCTTCAATCGCGTCGCGTGCCGTGAAATCAAAGGTGACGGCCGCTCCGTTGAGCTCGCTGATGGTGACCGTGATATCGACCCACATGCCCAGCAGTGTCGCGCCGACGTGGTCGAGTTCGACGCGGGTGCCGACCGAATCCTTGCCCGGCTCGATGTGCGCGAGCAGCAGGTCGCGGCAGGTCATCTCGATGTCGTAAAGCAGGTTCGGGGTTGAATAGACGCGGCAGTCCTCGCCCATGAAACTGATGGTGCGCGCACGGTCAACGTCAACGTGGCGCGTGGCGCTCAGGCCGGCTTTCAAAATCTCGCTCATGTTTTTCCTTGCGGTAGTGGGTTGTTAAATTATGTCCGTGCCGCGGCGCGGATCGCATCGGCGGCCAGGCGGGCTTCGGTGTACTGCACCAGCGCGCGCGTGCCGCGGGCGCAGTTGCGAAAGACGCAGACGCCCTGGTCCATCAGGCGCTCGGCCATGGCATCGTACAGGCGACCGCCGTCGATGATGCCGATGATGGGTTTGTCGGTATTCGCCACCAGCACCGGCATCAGGTGCACCGTGCTCTTGGCGTCGCTCAGGTCGTAGCCGGGGCGCAGCTTGCTCTCGACCAGTGCGCGCACCATCGGTGCGGTCGGGTCAAGGCCGACGACCACGGCGTCGATGGCCGGGTCGCAGAGGAAGGCTTCGGTGATCTGCAGGTGTGCCTCGTCGTCGGCGCCCGGGTTGATGTCGATCGGGTTGCGCACTTCGACCAGCGCGGCGAGTTTCTTGGCCAGCAGAATTTCTTCAACCCGTTTGACGGTTGCGTCCTGCAACTCGCCCATCTGCATCGAGAAGTTGTCGGTCAGCGTGGCATCGGCCATGCCGACCGCCTCGAAGCCGGCGCCGCTGATGGCGCCCAGGCGCTGGCCGACCTTCTTGTGGTGCAACGCGCCGGCGATGTAGAACAGGTCGTCAAAGCTGTTGATGTCCTCTGCCACGATGGCACCGGCCTGGCGTAGCACGGCTTCGAACAGCGCCGCATCACCGGCAATCGAGGCCGTGTGGCCCATCACGCCCGCAGCGCCGGGCGCCGTCTTGCCGGCCTTGTAGACCACCACCTGCTTGCCGGCGAGCACGGCGCGGCGCACCGCCCGGGCGAAGTCACGGCCGTCACCGTCCTTGAAGCCCTCGATGTAAACACCGATGGTTTCAATCTCTGGGCGCTGCGCAAAGTAGCTCAGCAGGTCGCCATGCGTCAGATCGGTCTGGTTGCCCAGCGCCAGCATGTAGCGCGGATCGAGCCAGGGGTTCTGGCTCAGGCGCGTGATCATGAAGGCGCCACTCTGGCTCAGCATGACCGAATTGCGCTCGGGCTTTTTCTGTGGTTTTGGCAGGCGTTCCAGCGGAATAAACCAGGAGTCGTAGTGCCCGGGGTGCGAAACCACACCGAGGCAGTTGGCACCGAGAAAGATCGGGCCGCCACCGGGCAGGCCGTGTGCGGCGTTGATTCGCTGGGCCAGTTCAGCGGCCGGCTCGCGGCTCTTTTTCGTCTCGCCCAGGCTGCCGGGAATCAGCATCACCGACTCTACGTTGCCGCTGGCGATGATCTCATCGACCAGACCGTAAACGGCGTCGGCGGCGACGGCAACGATCAGCAGATCGAGCTTGTGCGCCAAGGCGGTCAGGCTGGCGACGCAGGGCACGCCGTCGATCTCGGTGTCATCCGGGCGGATGATGGTGAGCTGTGTTTTTGGGTAACCGCTGCCCACCAGATTGCGCAGGATGATGCGGCCAAAATTCATGCCGCTGCCGGAGACACCGATCAGACCGATGGTTGCCGGGTGCAGCAGCTTGTCGATCTTGGCAATCGGGCGGGGCAGGCGCTGCGGCGCTGCGGCGCTGATCGTGCATTTGGCGGCGATGGCGAAGAATTTGCCCTGGCGCAGCATCAGGGTGAGGGCGAGCGATTGCAGCGTGCCGCCTTGGTTCTGGGCCGGCTCCACTGCCAAGGCCAGCAAGCGCTCAAACAGCAAAACCAGTTGCGCATCGGGCGCGGCCTCCTGGCGTTGCTGCGCGCGCAGCCGCAGCTTCTGGTAGGCCAGGGTTTGCTGGAAGCGCAGCAAAAAATCGGCGCCACTGCTGAGCTCGGCCAGCGCTTGTGCCGCTGCGCGACCCTTGCGAAACAGGCTCGCGTCAAGCGCGCCGTCCAGCCCTGCGGCAGTGGCGCTGATGACCATGCCAAATTCCCGGCTGTGGTGCAGGCTCAGGCGCAACTCGCCACTGCTGGCGGCCGCCGCCGCTTCAACTTCACCGGCGAGCCCGATGCCAAGTGTGCCGAGCAGGGCTTCGAGTTCATCGCGGTTCAGTTCGCTGCCAGCAGCGTCGTTTTGTGAATCATTCTGCATTGCGTGTCTCCATTATTTTTTTGCATTGCCTGCGTGCGATTCTCTGTGATGGTCAGCGCTTTGTCATCACTTTCTCTGAAACAGTTTTCGCACCACGCCGCGCAACCAGCTGTGCGCGAGGTCGGGCGTGGCGCTGGGGTGCCAGACCATGTGCACCTCGTAACTTGCACCGTTCTTGGGTAAGTCCCACAGGCGAACGTCGTAGCGCGGCGCGAGCGACTTGGCGTACATCAGGGGCACGATGGCCAGCAGGTCGGTGCGGGTCACCAGTTCGGGCAAGGCGCCGTAATGGCGCGCGCGCAGCACGATGCGCTCGTTGAGTTCGAGCTTGCTCAGCATCAGGTCAACGCTGCCATGAAAAGTGGCAGCGGGCGAGGCCACCGCAAGCGAGGCGGCCGCCAGTTGCCGTGTGCTCAAACGGTTGCCGGCGCGCCAGCCAAGTGGGCGCCAGTTGCTGGCCGTGATGGCGACAAAATTTTCCTGAAACAAGAGCTCGCTGGCGCTGGCGCTGCGACCGCGCTCCAGGATGCCGATGGCGAGGTCGATCTCATGCGCTTCCAGCGCGGCGCTGACCTCGTTGGCCGGCACCGCGATATTGGAAATCTGGCTGCTG
>CAITXW010000284.1 GCA_903896425.1 uncultured beta proteobacterium
CTGGGGATATGCAGCCTTTAGTCGTTTCGGCTTCATGAAAATAATGTAGTCTCACGAGGTCACAGTGTCAACCAGTTCTCCACCCTCAGCCCTGGCACGCGCGCGAAGTGGCGGGTGTTGTGGTCAACGACAATTACTTTTGCCACCGACGACAACTACACTTACCCATTGATCGGGAGCGTTTCGTGGTGAGTGGGAGCGGGTTGGAGAGGCCCGCTCCTGCGCCCGCGGCGCGGTGTGCAATTGGTAAAGTGGCTGGGTGGCGGCACTTTTGTGCCGGCACTCCTTATTCCCCTGGGCCCCGGAGGCCCGAAGGGCCTCTGGGAGGGGCGCCCCCCGAGGGGGGCGGCGCGGCAAAATGGATTAGTCGGCTCCTTCTACCTTCGTTTCCTGGCAGCTTCTGCCCGGACGCTTTCGCCATCGATTTCAAGGATCGTGGAGTGGTGGACGAGGCGATCAATGGCCGCGGCCGTGGTCATGGGATCCTTGAAGATCTTGTCCCATTCGCTGAAGACCAGGTTGCTGGTGATCATGATGCTCTTGCGCTCATAGCGTTCAGACAGGAAGGCGAAGAGCACCTCCATCTCCTCGCGGGACTGCTGGATGTAGCCGATATCATCGAGCAGGACGACATCGAAGCCGTCGAGCTTGCGCAGGAAAGACTCCAACTTCAGGTCACGCTTGGCGATCAGCAACTGCTGCACGAGGTGTATGGCGGGCATGAACAGCACGCGACAACCTCTTCGCAGGATCAACTCATGGGCGATGGCGCACAACAGGTGCGTCTTGCCGCGACCGGGGAGGCCGAAGGCGAGGATGTTGCCGGCTTCCTGGATGAACTGTCCGTCCAGGAGCGATGGCAACTGTCGTCGGAGTTTGAGCGGTAGTCGCTCCTGGTCCAGCGTTGCCAGGGTCTTGCCGTGGGGCAGGTGGGACTCCTTGAGCAACCGTTCTGTTCGGCGCTGCATCCGGCGATCCAGTTCCAGTTCGCACAGCACACGCAGGTACTGTTCGTGACTCCAGCCCTCGCGGCCGGCCTGGATGGTCAGTTCCTCGGATTTAAGGGCGATCTCGCTGAGATTTAGCGCCCGCAACAGGCAGGGGATGTCTTTCACGCCTGCACCTCCGAGGTGCTGAGCAAGGCATCATAGCTGTGCAGATCCACTACGAGAGGACGCAGTTCCGGCAGGTCAGTTGCCGGTTGAGGCCAAAACTCCATCACCATGTGCCAGCGTGGCGCCATGCCCTTGGCTTCAAGTTCCGTAAGCACCTGCTCGACGTCCGACTCCATCGTCATGGCGGCCTGGCGCAGGATACGCAGGTACTCCAGATCGGCCGTACGCGGCGCGCAACAGTCGCTCAGCCGGTCATACGCCCGCCGGAACACCAGCGAGGGGAACAGATCGCTGCGGAACCGGTAATCGGCAAAGGCGCCGGGCTTGCGGATCAACCAATCGATGATGTGCCGGTAGTTGACGGCGTGGGTCTTCTCGCCAGCCAGGCGTGGCATCGAGACTTGCAGGGCGCCGGCGACATAGACCTCCAGGTGTTGCTCGTAGCGGCGCACACGTACGGTCTGGCCAATGAGGCGGCTGGGAACCGAGTAGGCCTTTCGGTCCACATGGATCAAGCTCCACTTGCTGACCTGCGTCTTCTCCTCGTGATACTCCGGGAGCATCGCGACTTCGAGCGGGCGCATCGCGCTCAGTTCCTCTGCCA
>CAITXW010000285.1 GCA_903896425.1 uncultured beta proteobacterium
CTGACTGCCCAGAATGTTGTCCCCCAGTAAACCGGCAGCACGGGCTTCTTCAAGGGCCTCTTCAAAACGCTGATAAGTCTGGAAGATTTCGCCGTGGATATAGTTGTAGCCCACCGCAATGCCCATGGCATAAGCGGCAATGATCATGCCCTCGATCACGATGTGCGGATTGAATTGCAGGAGTTCGCGATCTTTGCAGGTACCGGGCTCGCCTTCGTCGGAGTTGCACACCAGGTACTTGGCACCGGTGTACTGACGTGGCATAAAGCTCCACTTCAGGCCGGTTGGAAAACCAGCACCACCTCGACCGCGCAGGGACGACTCCTTGACAATGGCTGTGACCTGCTCAGGTGTCAGGCCGATACTGCCGTCCGCCGCCGCAACTGAGCCGTCCTTGCCAAGAATTTTGCGCAGCGCTTGGTAACCACCGCGCGCTTCGTAGTCTTTCAAATGCCAGTTGGCACCGTTCAGATCCGCCAGGATGATGGGCTTGATGTGCCGACCGTGAAAACAGGTCTCGAGCCCGGTGGTCTGGAACTGCGCCAGAACTTGTTGCGTGTTCATGACTTGTCCTCAGCGCCACGCAGGCCATCGACCAACTGGTCAAGCTTGTCATTGCTCATGAAGCTGCACATGATCTGGTCGTTGACCAGCATCACCGGTGAGTCGGCGCAGGCGCCCAGGCACTCGGACTGTTGCAAGGTAAAAAACCCGTCAGCAGTGGTTTCGCCCATGCGGACGCCCAACTTTTGCTCAAGGTGCTCTAGCGCCCGGTTGCCGTCTCGCAACTGGCACGGTAAATTGGTACAGACATTGAGCTTGTACTTGCCCACCGACTGCTGGTTGTACATGTTGTAGAAAGTGGTGACTTCATGCACCGCCATCACCGGCATGCCCAGATAGTCAGCCACCATTTTTTCACTCTCGGTGCTGACGAAACCGGTATCCTTCTGGACGATGGCCAGACAGGCCATCACCGCCGACTGCTTCTGCTCAGCCGGGTATTTGGCAACTTCTTTGGCGAAGCGCACTTTGAATTCTTCGGCAGTCATCGGTCAACTTCCCCAAACACAATATCCAATGAGCCAATAATGGCCACCGCATCACCAATCATGTGGCCGCGCCCCATTTCACCCAGCGCTGCCAGATGAACAAAAGCGGGTGGGCGAATCTTCATGCGATAGGGTTTATTGGCCCCATCGCTGACGATGTAAATGCCAAATTCGCCTTTGGGATGTTCAATGGTGGCGTAGGCCTCACCTTCTGGCACGGCAAACCCTTCACTGAAGAGTTTGAAGTGGTGAATCAAATCTTCCATGTTGGACTTCATGGCCTCCCGACTGGGCGGGGCGACCTTGTGGTTGTCACTAATGACCGGTCCCGGATTGACGCGCAGCCAATCGACGCACTGCTTGATGATGCGGTTGGACTGCTTCATCTCTTCCATGCGCACCAGATAACGGTCGTAACAATCGCCGGTCTTGCCCACCGGAATGTCAAAGTCCAACTGGTCATAAATCTCGTAGGGCTGCTTCTTGCGCAA
>CAITXW010000286.1 GCA_903896425.1 uncultured beta proteobacterium
AATTCCTTGTCAACACCGGCCATGATCTTGAGCAGCGTCGATTTGCCCGAACCATTGGTTCCCAGCACGCCGATCGTGGCGCCGGGAAAGAAACTGAGGGAAATGTCCTTGAGAATGAAGCGCTTGGGCGGCACGATCTTGCCCAGGCGGTTCATCGAAAATACGTATTGAGCCATTGTTTTTGCGAGCTTCGCGAATGAGGTAAAGGCAGCATTATCGACGCATCGATGCATGCGCCAGCAATCATTTCAATACCATGCGACAATACACCCCGTTGTGGCGCATCAGTTGCCCACAATGCCAGCAACTTGCTGGGAACATGGCCTAGCGTTCATGTTCCAACTTTGTACCCCATCTGCCTTTGACTGACTCGGTGCTAGCGCACAGAGACAGGCCGATGCCACAGCGCCCAGGATAGGCGCCAAACTATGAACTTCGAAGAACTCAATCTGGCTCCGGCCATTGTTAAGGCCGTGCTTGAGCAAGGCTATGAAACCCCGACCGCGATTCAGGCACAGGGCATCCCAGCCGTGCTGGCTGGCCACGACCTGCTCGGCGGCGCCCAGACCGGCACCGGCAAAACGGCAGCCTTTGTGCTGCCCATGCTGCACAAACTCAGCGCCGAACCCGCACCCAAAAACAAATTCGGCGGCGTCGGAATCCGCGCCCTGGTCCTGACCCCGACGCGTGAACTCGCGGCCCAGGTCGAAGAATCGGTACAGACCTACGGCAAATACCTGGAACTGACTTCAACCGTCGTATTCGGCGGTGTTGGCATGAACCCGCAGATCAGTCGCGTCAAAAAGGGCGTCGACATTCTGGTGGCAACACCGGGCCGTCTGCTTGATCTGCTGCAACAAGGCGTGCTCGATCTCGGTCAAGTGCAGATCCTGGTGCTCGACGAAGCCGACCGCATGCTCGACATGGGCTTCATCCATGACGTGAAAAAAGTGCTGGCCGTGGTGCCCAAGAACAAGCAAAGCCTGCTGTTCTCGGCTACTTTCAGCGATGAGATCCGCGAACTCGCCGCCACGCTGCTGAAAGACCCTCTGAGCATTCAGGTGACACCGCGCAACACCACGGTGCAGCGCATCACGCAGCTGATCCACCCGGTTGGTCGCGGCAAGAAAAAGGCGCTGCTGGCACACATCATTGCCGAGCACAACTGGAGCCAGGTGCTGGTCTTCACACGCACCAAGTTCGGCGCCAACAACGTTGCTGAATACCTGGTGAAGAACGGCATTCAGGCGCTCGCTCTGCACGGTAACAAGAGCCAGGCGGCGCGCACGCAGGCGCTGGCCGGCTTCAAGAGCGGCGACATCCGCGCCCTGGTGGCAACCGACATTGCGGCGCGCGGCATCGACATCGATGATCTGCCGCACGTGGTGAACTACGACATCCCCAACGTCTGCGAAGACTATGTGCACCGCATTGGCCGCACCGGTCGCGCCGGCGCCGACGGCACCGCCGTCAACCTGGTGTGCCTGGATGAAGAAGGCTTCATGCAAGCCATTGAGCGCTTCACGAAGCAGGACATTCCGGTCAAGATTGTGGAAGGCTTCATGCCTGAGCCTGGCGAAAAAGCCGAACCGATTGCCATGGGTCGCCAGACGATCTGGGGCGGCGCCGGCAAGCCGCCGAGCCGCGACGTGATGCAGGCTGCTGCCAAGGCAGCGCGCAGCGAGATGATGACCCGGGTTCGCGAAAGCAAGGGCGCATCCGGTGGCAATGCCGGCGGCGGTCGCGGCGGCAATGGTGGTGGCAACCGGGGTGGCAATGGCGGCGGTGGACGCAGCAACGCGCCACGCGGCAACATGCCAAACCCCCTGGGTGAGCCCCGCAGCCAGCGCCCGGCGCAAGGGCGCGGTGGCTATTCCGACGGACCGGCACCGGCACGCGCGGCACAGGGCCAGCCCGATCCGATGCGCACCAGCGTCGATATGATGGCCGAACGCGGCGCACGCCGCGGCGGTGGTGGTTATGGCGGTGGCAACCGCAGCGGAGGTTCCTATGCAGGATCAGGTGGACGCCCCGGCGGCACGGGTGGCTTTGGTGGCGGGGGCAACGGGTCTCGTGGGCCAGGCGGTTCTCGCGGCTCTTTTAACCGATAAACACTA
>CAITXW010000287.1 GCA_903896425.1 uncultured beta proteobacterium
GTTCTACGGTCTGTTTGTCGGCATGGCGATCCACCACACGATCAAGGTGCGCGACCTCTTTGTCATTCTGCGTGAATCGGGCGAGCTCTCGGCCATCATCCTGCTGGTGGTGTCGCTGGCCGGCATCTTTGCCTATTCGCTCTCCACCCTCGGTGTGATCGACCCGGTGACGCGTGCCATCGTTAACTCGGGCCTCGGTGAGTACGGCGTGCTCTCGTTGCTGATCCTGCTCCTGATCACGGTCGGCATGTTCCTCGACGGTGTTTCGATTTTCCTGATCTTCGTGCCGCTGCTGTGGCCGATCGTGCAGTTCTACAAGTGGGACCCGGTCTGGTTTGGCGTCATCCTCACGCTCAAGGTGTCGCTGGGCCAGTTCACGCCACCGCTGGCGGTGAATCTGATGGTGTCGTGCCGCATTGCCAATGTGCGCATGGAAGAGACGGTGCGCTGGGTTGGCTGGATGCTGTTTTCGATGTTCCTGGTGATGGTTGCCGTCATCATCTGGCCCGAACTGGCGTTGTGGTTGCCACGTTACCTCGGCTATTGAGGTCGTTCATTTTGTTTTTAAAGGAGAGCTAGAACATGAAATTTCGCAGAACCCTTCTCAGCCTGTTGGCTGTCGCCGCCGCACTGGGCAGCTTCGCCATGGATGCCGCAGCGCAAACCGCTTACAAGTCTGAATACCGCATGTCGTTGGTGCTCGGGCCGCCGACCCCCTGGGGCCAGGCCGGCAAGGTCTGGGCCGATCTGGTCAAGGAGCGCACGCAGGGCCGCATCAGCATCAAGCTCTACCCCGGTGTGTCCTTGATCCAGGGCGACCAGACGCGCGAGTTTTCCGCGTTGCGTCAGGGCGTGATTGACATGGCGGTCGGCTCGACCATCAACTGGTCGCCTCAAGTCAAGGAACTCAATCTGTTCTCGATGCCTTTCCTGATGCCCGACTACGCTGCCATCGATTCGCTGACGCAGGGCGTTGTGGGCAGGTATATTTTCCAGACGCTGGACAAAGCCGGTGTCGTGCCGCTGGCCTGGGGTGAGAACGGCTACCGCGAAGTCACCAATTCCAAGCGCGCGATCAAGACCCCCGAGGACATGAAGGGCATGAAGATGCGCGTCGTGGGCTCGCCGATCTTTGCCGACATGTTCAGCGCACTCGGTGCCAATCCGACGCAGATGAGCTGGGCCGACGCGCAGCCGGCGCTCTCCAGCGGAGCGGTGGACGGTCAGGAAAACCCGCTGTTCCTGTTCACGATTTTGAAGATGCAAAACGTTGGCCAGAAGTTTGTCACCGCTTGGGGCTATGTGGCTGACCCGCTGATCTTCGTGGTCAACAAGGAAATCTGGAACTCCTGGACGCCGGCGGATCAGGCGATCGTGCGCCAGGCTGCCATCGACTCCGGCAGCCAGGAAATCGTTATCGCGCGCAAGGGTCTGGTGGAAGCGGACAAGCCCCTGCTCAAGGACATCGCTGCCATGGGCGTGACGGTGACGCAGCTCAGCGCGGCTGAACGCGAGGCCTTTGTCAAGGCCACACGCCCGGTCTATACGAAGTGGAAGTCGGTGATCGGAGCTGAACTGGTTACTGCTGCCGAGAAAGCCATTGCCGCGCGCAAGAAGTAGGCTCAAGCCACGCTGCTGAAGCGCGCCCGGTCATAGTCCGGCCCGCGGTCCAGCAGCGTTTCCAGGCGAATCTGCCAACTGCGCTTGTCCTGCGTCACGCGCACCAGTTTGCCACTGGCGAAACTGCCCGGTGGTAGCAGCACGTCGTGACCGGTTTTCTTCAGGAAGATGACGTTCGACCAACCAGCGGCCTCGACGCCTTCGGACCAGACTTGTTCATGGTCAATCAGGTTGGCGTGGGCACAACTGGCTTCATCGTCAATGATTTCGATACCGATGACCGGATGCTTGGTGGCGTCACGTCCGACGCGCCGGATCAGCCCCAGTTGCCAGTTCACGTCATCGACCGGACGTATCGCAATCAGCGCACCAACGCAGTGGCGCGGTAGCAGCGCTGGCAGCGTGGCGCTCAGGCCGGTGGCGCTGAGGTCGACACGTTGCCAGGTCTCGATGCTGATTTCCGCAGCATCGATCTCCAGACTCAAGGTGCTTGGCATTTTGCCGGTGGCTTCAATCTGTTGCAGCAACGTCAGCGGACTGTCCGCTGTCAGCCTGGCGGGCTGGGTTATGTCGGCTTCGGTTTCGAGGGCGCGCAATTCCTGCGACGCGCTGATCATGCGGTAGGCGCCGGAAAAGCCAATCACCACCCGCAGCTCGCGACTCGCGTTGTGCCGTTCGGCCATCCGACGTGGCGGACGTGATGACCAGTGATGGGCAAGGGTGCGAAACGTCGTCTCTTTTACCGAGACATCGAGCGCGATGCTGGACAACCATTTCGGTATATCGCGGTCATTGGCCAATGCGTCGGCTATTTTGATCAACTGTTCATGCGGAAGAACGGTTGAGAGAAAACGGATCGACGAACCGCTTGCGTCGCCGTCTTTTCGGGCTTTTGGCCCGCTTGTTGCCATCAGATCAATGCGATGGGTCGAGTTCGTCTCGGGTACCAAGGTGAACGCAAGACGGTCGCACGTGCGCAGAAAGCGGTCGAGCGCTTCTTGCTGCTGGGGCAGCAACTTGCCTTCAGGCAGACACTCGAAATAGGCGCCGATCAGGTACTCACGCAGCGGTGTAACGGCCGATTCACCCGGGTAGGGGACGACCAGAATCTGTTCGAGCTTGTGCTCCATCAGCAGTCGCAGCAGCGCATGGGCTTGCTGCCACAGTGCTGCTGGCGGCGTCTGGTAGCGAAAGTGCTGGAGTTTCTTGCACAGGGCCCAGGCGCGCAACATTGAGACCGCATCGCGCGCGACCCGGTTGCGCTCGGCTTCGGATTGCGCCATTGGGATCAGCGCTGCACTGAACGTCGCATGGGCAGCGATCAACTCCGCCGCGTGGCTGCTCAGTGCCGACCACTCCACCTGACCGCTTGAAAGCGGGTCGAGTGCCGACAACGATTTCTGCAGTAATGCCGCTCGCGCGCCAACCCCGCTCTGATCGAGTTGGACGAAGGCAGACTGCGCGGTTGCTGCGCCGTGGCTGCGTTCGATTGCTGCAAGTTCGGTCAGTCGCTCTTCGATGTCCTTGAGCGTGCGCAGCGGGCTGCTGACATCAAGATCGGCCAGCAGCGAGCGCACGCGCTGCTCTGTGCCGGGCGCAGCCTTCTTGCTTGGTGGAATCAGTTTTGAAAAAATACCCATATACGGTTTCTCTTCGCCCAAATATACGCCAATGACCGTGCGCTAGTCGCGCCCCGGCGCTTGTTCGCCCGGTTTGGTTTCAGTGTGAAGCGGTGCTGCAATCAACCCCGCCTCGCTTGGCAGATATGCTGCGCGACTGCCGGTGCCACCAGGTCGGGTTGCTTGAGCCAGAGATAGTGATCGACGGCGACCCCCTTGGTTTGCGATGGGTCCCAATGCCAATGCACGGCGGTGTCGGCTGGTAGTTTGCGCAGCAGGGCTTGCGCCGTTGGCGCCGGTGACCAGTGGTCGGCTGTAAAGGTCAGCGCCAGCACCGGTAGCGTGAGCGAACGCAGTGCGCCCTCGTAGTCGATGCCGGAGCCGTCCGGGCGATACCGGCCGGTGACGGCAACACGGCTCCAGTCGCGCATCAGCCCGGCGGCTTCGCGCCCGCCAAAGCCGACGCGTCCCCCCGGAAAGTAACCCAGCACCGGGCCCACAAGGCTCGACAGCAATGCCAGAGAGCCGACACCGAAGCGCAGCTTCCAGGAGTAGGCGGGTAGGTGCACGCTGCCGGCTGCGATCATGACCACGCCAGCGATGCCTTGCGGCTCAGCGGCGGCGCGCAGCAGCGCCATCTGACCGCCCAGGCTGTGGCCGCCAAGCCAGATCGGGGCCTGCGGTCGGCGTTGCCGCACAGCCTCGATCAGGGCGGCCAGATCGAATTCGATGAGATGGCGGTAACCGAAATCGCTGGTGCGCCCGGCCCGCACCGAACTGCTGCCAATGCCGCGCCAGTCTGGCGCGCACAACTGCACGCCATGCGCAATCATTTCGCGGCCCAGTCGGGCGTAGACCCGTGCCGGCGTTCCGAGTGCCGAGAGGAAGATCAGCACCGGCGCGCGAGGGTCGTCCACCGGGTAGAGCGTGGCGTCGAACCGATGCCCGTCGGTGGTGGTGATTGTCAGTGTCTGTGGGTTGGCCATGGCTTAGGATATCAGGCACCGAGCAGCTTGGCGCAGATGGGCTGGGTCATTGTCGCGTTGCGCATGAGCGTTTTGCGGCCAATAGTGTTAGGCTGCGCTCACGATGACATCGCCCACTAGGCAAACCATGCGCAAGAAAACAATTTTTGGCAACCGCTCCGGCGGGCGAATTTACAAGCCCATTGCATTGGCGGTTATTTTGCTGTGCAGCATGCCGTTGCCAAGCGGCCTGGCGCAAGCGGCTGTCGGTGCCGCTCAAACGGCTGTCCCCGATGAACGCAACTTGCAGGTGAAGTCGGTGGCGCAACCCGCCATTGATAACACCCAGCGATTCGCTTTGGTGATTGGCAATGGCGCTTACAAGGAAGGGCCATTGGCAAACCCGGTCAACGACGCGCATGCCATCGCCTTGGCTTTGAAGGAGTCCGGCTTTACGGTTATTTCCCGGGAAAACATTGACCAGCGCGGCATGTTGGCGGCGTTGCGCGAGTTTGGCGACAAATTGCGCGCGGGTGGTACCGGCTTGTTCTATTACGCCGGACACGGCATGCAGATCAAGGGCCGCAACTATCTGATTCCGGTCGGTGCCAGTATTGATCGGGAAGATGAGGTTGCCTACAGCGCAGTCGATGCCCAGGCCGTGCTCGACAAGATGGAAGCGGCCGGCAATGTTGCCAACATCATGATTCTGGATGCCTGCCGCAACAACCCGTTTACGCGCAGCACCCGTTCCGGCCAGGCCGGTCTGGCCCAAATGGACGCACCGGTGGGGACCCTGGTGGCCTATGCCACTTCGCCGGGTGCGGTTGCAAGCGACGGCAGCGGCGCCAATGGCTTGTATACGCAGCATTTGCTGACGGCGATCCGCCAGCCGGGCAGCAAGGTTGAGGATGTGTTCAAGCGGGTGCGTGCCAATGTGCGCCGAGATTCGCAAGGCAAGCAGGTGCCCTGGGAGTCCACCTCGCTGGAAGGTGATTTTTATTTCCGGGGTGGCCCGGCGTCGGCAGCACCGGCAGACCCGGCGCAGGAAGCCGAAGCGGCGCTGTGGAATGCCGTCAAGGACAGCAAGTTGCCACTTGAATTGCGTGTTTATCTGAGTCGCTACCCGATTGGAAAATTTGCCAGCACCGCGCTGGCGCGACTCGACCAACTGCAACTGGCAGCGACGGAACAGGCCAACGCCGAAGCCAGCCGCAAGGCGGCGGCAGAACGCGTTGCGACTGAAGCACGCAAGAAGGAGGCCGCTGATCGCGCACTTGCCGAGGCCAACGAGCAGGCGGCACTTCAGCTTGCCATCGACAAGCGAACCGCCGAATTGTTGGCCAGTGTTGCTTCGAAACCAGGCGCCGCGCAGCCTGACGCCAAAGTTCCCGCAAAGCCGGCTCGCCCGACCGCTGTCAGCAACAAGGCCGGATTTACTGTGGGCGACCGCTGGCGTTATCAAATGGTTGACAAGTGGAAGAAAGAGGTGGTGAGCAACTGGAGTCGGCAGGTGAACGGCTTTAACAGCGATGGCTCAATCAAGTTGAACGATGGCGCCGTTGAATGGAATGGCGACGGTGCGACGAAGTCAATACACAGCGCTAGTGGCGTTTTGCGCGAATTTTCTCCAGCGGAGAAGTGGTTGCCAAGTACCTTGCAGCTTGGTTTTTCGGAACCCGTCACGCACAAAGTGGTGTGGCGCAATGCGGATGGCACGAATGGCACTGAAGAGCGCGAAGGTACGCTCAAGGTGCTTGCCAAGGAGAGGGTCAAAGTTCCAGCCGGTGAATTTGAAGCCTGGAAAATTGAAATTTCAGGGTATGCGAACGGTACCAATTTGTCGACGCACGCGCCCTATGTTTCGAAGTTCATAAACACCGTGTGGTACGTGCCGGCACTGAAAAATTATGTGGCGAATGATTTGGAATGGCGCGATCAGCGTGGAAAGTTGAACTATTTCGAACGACACGAACTCACCAGCTTTTCCGTGCGTGGCGCTGAAAACCTGGCGCAGCGTTAGGCGCTCATTGCATGAAACTCTGGCGGCGCGTCACTGAACGCCTGGGGTCCTTGCCGGCCTCGCGCGTGACCTGGGGCTTGGTGATTCTGTTCTCGGTCTGGGTGCTGCTCGATGTGTTTGTGTTGAAGCTCACCGGTGGCCTGGCGCAGTCCAGTTACGACGCCATGGTGCGCGGGCGTATTTTTGTTGCGGCGCCCGATCCGCGCATCGTCATCATTGACATCGACGAAGCCTCGCTGGCGCGCATGGGCAAGGAGTTTGGCCGCTGGCCTTGGCCGCGCGACACCCTGGCCACGGTGCTCGACCATGTCGAGCGCCAGCAGCCGCAGGCCGTGGTCTGGGACATTCTTTTTTCCGATGTCGATCGCCTGAGTCCGGGTGGTGACGCGGCTTTCGATCAGGCTGCAAGTCAAAGCCGGCACAGTCATTTTTCTGTGGTTCGACTGCCCGGCAGCAACGATGGCGCCAGCCACATCACAGCCCAGGCCTTGCCCGGTTTGTGGCTGGCGCCGCCGATTGCGCCCGCAAAGCCGGCTACGGTAGCCATGATTCCACCAGCGCTGCCAGCTGTTGCGGCGGGCCGGCTCGGCTACAACAACGGCTATGTTGATTCGGATGGTGTGTTGCGGCGGTACCGCTACCTGGAACGCCTGTCCGACGGCACAGCGATCGGGTCGATCGCCTTGAGCGTGGCTGGCAGTGTGAGTCCGCCAGCGCAGCAGGAAATCCTCAAGCGCAGCAGCGGCGCCCTGAAGCCGGTGGACGAGTTGATCGCCTGGCGCCGCAAGGCCGGTGCCTACGAGCACCTTTCCTTTGCCGATGTCTTTGCGCAGGCCGAAGGCGACAAGCCGCTGGTGCCGGTGCCGGGCTTTGCCGGCAAGATCGTCATCATCGGTTCGACAGCGCCGAGTCTGCATGACATTCACCCGACGCCGCTGTCGTCGATGCAGGCCGGTGTGGATTCACTGGCGACGGTGATCGACAACGCACTCAACCAGCGCGCGATGCGCGAGTTGCCGCGTTGGCTGCAAGCGGTGCTGGCGATCGCGTTGTGCGTTGGCCTGGCCCTGTGGGTGAAGTTCAAGAGCGCGGCTTCGCTGGCGCCGGCTTTGCTGGTCTTGCCGGCCATGTTGCTGGGCATCAGTTACCTCAGCCTCAACGGTCTGCCATTTTTTATCGACCTGCATCTGGCGGCTGGCCTGGCCTTGTTGTTTCTGGCCGTGCTGCGTTACTGGAGCACGCTGCGCCGCAACCACTGGTGCGCGCCGCTGGCAGACGCGGGACAGTCGATTGCGATCTGGCCCTGGGAGCGTGCCGACGCCTGGCTGGAGGCGCCGCTGGACCGCTTGATAGACGCGCTGGAGCAGCATGCGCCAAGCTGTCGCATCGTGGTTTGTGACGCGCCGCCATCGGGCCTGCGCTGGCCGGAACTGGCGCGCTTTGCAGCCGTGGTTGGGCCGCAGGCGGCGCTGCTGGCAGCACGCCCGCAATTGGAGCCCGCGCTGCGGCGTCTGGCATTGCGCTGCGCTGAGCCGCTGCTGCTCAGTGCTGCGCCAGACCGCAAGCAAATGGCCAACGATGTTTTTTCTGCCTGGGCTGTGCTGCAGAGCACCGCAAGTGGCAACGATTGAAAGGGAGATGAAATGCGATTCATGAATGGATTCAAGCCTGCTTGGCTATTGCTCAGCGCATGCCTGAGCTTGGGTGTCGTGTTAGATGCTCCGGCGCAGTCTGGTGCCAGTGCCGTACCGGGACAGGTTTTGAGCGTGCTGCGTGCCACCGAGTTGCGCGCCGACAAGCTGGCATCGGCCAAGGTGCTGGGCAGTCTGGCAGCGGGCGCTGGCCTGCGTCTGCTCAGTGTCGAAGGCGGTTGGGCCTGGGTCGAAAGCGGTACCGGCGCCACCAAGGTCTCGGGCTGGGTGCGCGCCAGTGCCTTGAACTGGCAGTCGGGGAGTTCGGTGGTCTCCGGTCTTGCGAGCGGGCGCGAGGCCGGTGGCAACACCGCCTTGACGCTGGGTGTGCGCAGCCTGCCCGCGCGCGTCAACCGCCACGCCCTGATCATCGGCATCGGTCGTTATGCGGACCCGACCACGCCGTCGCTGCCTGGAACGCGGCTTGACAAGGAGTCGGCCACGCAGATGGCGCAGGCGATGCAGGTTCCTGCCAGCAATATCCGCTATCTGCAGGACGAGCAGGCCACCGGCGCCAACATCCGTCAAGCCTTGCAGGATTTGACCGACCGCGTGCAGGAGGGTGACCGTGTCTTCATCCACTACTCGGGCCACGGCACGCGCTACAACGACCCGGCTGCCGGCGGTTGCGTCGAGGCCTTGCTCGCGTACGAAGGTGGCAGCAGCAGCCTGATCACCAATCACGAAATGGCCGACCTGCTCAAGACCATCACGAACCGGACCGACAAACTGTTTGTGATGTACGACGCCTGCCACTCTGGTGGCGTGGTGCAGGCGGCATCGAGTGTGCGAACGCGAGGTTTTGGCAATCGCAATGATGAGGGCTTGCTGCGGCCGAAGTTCGCCAGTATTTCTGAGGAGTGTGGTCGCCCGGTGAACGTCAAGACGCGCAACCTGGTGGTCGAGGCGACTGCCAAGGGAGCCCTGCCGCAGGACATCATCCACGTCAGCGCCTCGCAGAACAACGAAATCAGTTTTGACGACGAACTCAAAGGCGGTCTGGCCACGCAGTACATGCGCGACTGCATGCTGCGCGATGCAAAGGACCTGGACAATTCGGGCGCCATCAGCATGGACGAGATCCGGCAATGCGCCCAGGCCAAGATCGACAAGCGCATGGGCAATGACGCGAACTACAAGCCGCATCATCTGGTGCTCAACGGCAACGCCGCTTTTGTGCCGGCCTGGTTCAGCCAGGTCACTGCGGTTAGCGCAGTGGTGGCGCTGCCTTTGCCGGCGCCTGCGGCCAACATGGTCAAGGTTCCCCCAGCAGCGGCGCCCGTTGCTGCCGCGCCGGTTGCCACGCAGCCTGTTGCGCCGCTGGCGCCGCCCGTCGCGACCCCAGCACCCAAGCCGCTCACAGGCGAGCAGGCGCTGCGCCAGATGTTCGAGCAGCGCGACGCCAAGCGCCGCGTGCAAGTAACACTGGGCAAGGACAAACTCAAGGTCGGTCAGGACGCGTTTGATTTTTCGGTGCAGTCGGAGCGTGCCGGATACGTCTATGTCGCGCTGGCCGGCTCCGACAACAAGTCGGTCTATATGCTGTTTCCGAACGACTTGGACAAGGACAACCGGATTGAAGCCGGCCAGCAGTTGCTGCTGCCGCGGCCGAGTTGGCGCGTAACAGCGGATGGCCCCCCCGGCACCGACAACCTGCTGGTGCTGGTGACGGATGCGCCGCGTGACCTCGGCGCTCTGGCAGCCAACAAGGCCGGCCCGTTCGTCGCCTCGCTCAACGATGCACAGGGGCGGGCCCAGTTGGGCGCCTTGCTGACAACGGCGAGTTCCGGTGCCAGCCAGGCTTGCGGCAACACGGCTTCGCGCAAGAAGGATTCGCTGTGCTCAGATGCCTACGGCGCTTCAATGGTTTCGGTGGAGGAAATCAAATGATGCGGTTTCAAGCAAGGTTGATGGTGGCTGTTTGGGTGGCGCTTGCCGCCCTGTCTGCCGCAGCGCAGGGTCCGCAACAGCGCACATTGGTCGCCGTGCCCGAAGGCTGGCTGGTGACGCCCGGCGAGGCCGTTGAGTTCAAGGGTGAGGAAGGTTTTTATGAAGCACCGGCGCTGCGGCCGCGCGCCCTGGTGCCGCTGATCGACATCCTCAAGCCCGAGCCGGCGGCCGACCTCAAGGTTAAGGCACCTTTTGCCATTGCGGTGCAATTCAAGGGCCAGGCGGATTCGCCAATCGACCCGGCGACTTTCAAGGTGCTGTACGGCGCTTTCAAGATCGACATCACGGCGCGCATCACCAAGTTTGTCAAGGTGACAACCGAAGGCTTCAATCTGGAGAACGCGCAGATACCGGTTGGCAAGCACCGCCTCACGCTGCAGGTGCAGGATGAAAAGCAGCGTGTCGCCGAGCGTGAATTGCGCTTTGAAGTGGAGTGAGCCTGCGCCAGGCCGCGCTTACAAAAGTCCGCTGAGCTTGTCCTGTTCGATCGCCTGATCCAGCGTTGCCAGTAGGTCTTTTCTGACCTTGAGCTTGGTCTTGGCGTGGGCCTTCAGATTGAGCGTCTTGAGTTGCTGCGCCATGCGCTGCGCTGCGTTCATCAGTTCGTCGGGTGCCACAACTTCATCCAGAAAGCCGGCGTCTTTGGCCGTTTGCGGATTGAACATCTCGGCGTTGATCACCGAGCGCTGGAAAGCTGACTTGCGCAGGCGATCCCGTGCCAGCGTGATGCCAACGTGGTGCATGGTCATGCCAATTTTCACTTCGTTGAGTCCGATCGTGAACGAACCCTCGACGCCAATACGGTAATCCGCTGACAGCAGCAAAAAGGCACCCTTGGCGACGGCATGGCCGGAGCAGGCGACGATGATCGGGTAGGGGTGGGAGAGCATGCGCCGCGCCAGCGCGCTGCCCTGCGCCACCAGTGACAGGGCGTTCTCGGGCGATGACATCATCACCTTGAGGTCATAGCCGCCCGACAGAATGCCCGGTTGCCCGGTGAGGATGACGATGGCACCATCCTGCTGTGCGCGGTCCAGCGCGCTGTTGAAGGCAGCGATCACATCAGGAGAAATGGCGTTGGCCTTGCCGTTACAGAGCGTCAACAGGGCAATGCCATCGTTGCATTGGTAAGAGACAAGATCAGACATGGTTTTTCCTTGGGGCAAGAAGATCAAGTGGATGCAGGCAGGGTGCCATCGTACACGCTCGTTGTTTGCTTAGCGGCGCGATAATTTGCCACTGATGACAATTTCAACCAGCAACCGGCTTAACAATTTTGATGCCCTTCGTATCGCCGCAGCATTCTCCGTTCTGCTGAGTCATCAGTACGCGCTGTGCGGCTTGAAGGAGCCCGTGGTTTTCGGCGCCATGAGTCTGGGAACGCTGGGGGTGCTGGTGTTCTTTTCGATCAGCGGTTTTCTGGTCTCGCAAAGCTGGCGCCAGGACCCGCATCTGGCGCGCTTTCTGGCCAAGCGCTTCTTGCGCATCTGGCCCGGTCTGGCGGCGTTCACGGTGCTGAGCGCCTGCGTGCTGGGGCCGATTGTCAGCACGCTGTCCTGGCGCAGCTATTATTCAGACGCCGAGTTTTCGGCGTACTTCGAGAGCCTCAAGTTGTTCACGATTCAATACGGACTGCCCGGCGTCTTTGACAACAACATAGCGCCAAAGGCTGTGAACGGCTCGCTCTGGACCATTCCGTATGAAGTTCGCTGTTACCTGGTGTTGGCGCTGCTTGGCATGGTTCGCTTGCTCAAGTTGCCGGCGCTCGTGGTTCTTGTGACCCTGCTGACAGGGATCTACTACTTTGTCGTCGCACCCGATCCGACCAATTACCACCTCTATTTCGGTTTGTTCTTCTTCGCCGGTGTCTGCTTCGACCTGCTGCGCCCGCATTGGGAAACACGCGTCCCGGCGCTGACGCTGCTGCTGTGCATGCTGGGTGGCGTGTTGTTCCTGTCGGGCGCGCCGCGGGTTGCCTTTTTGCTGTGGATTGCCGGTTTTTCAGTGGTGTTGGGCAGTCGCTCGACGCCGATCCTGCGCCGCTTCGGCCGTTACGGTGATATTTCCTACGGTGTTTATGTTTACGCTTTTGGTGTTCAGCAGACCGTGTTGTGGGCCGCTGGCAAGGCGCTTCCATTCTTCGCCGGGTTGCTGATTGCGGCCATCGTCACCACGCTGTGCGCCTTGGCCTCGTGGCATTGGATCGAGCACCCGGCCCTGGGCTTGAAGACCAGGCTCGCAGGCAGTCGTTTGAAGCCGAGCGGATCAGTGGCTTGATGCCTTGACCCCGGCGGCCCAAGCGGAGCAGGGCTAGGGCTTCAGAAACTTCAGAACAAATTCATCCTTGGGCTGCGCTGGCTCGGGGGTGTTCTTGTCGCGCGGGTCGGACGGGTTGCGCAAAAATTGTCCCTGCGCAAGAAGCTTGAATCCGGCCGCTTCAACTTCTTTTTGCAAGAACGCCTCCTCAATCCGATGCAGCGTTCCTGCCTCGGAAATCCCGGTTCCGGCGCGGCCCGCATGGTCTGCAATGACATAGCTGCCACCGGACTTCAAACCGGCAAAAGCAGCGGCATTCATCCGTGTGCGGTCAATCCCCATGTGCCCCAGATCGTGGTAGTTGAACATTAGCGTCACTAGGTCAAGTTGCCCGATAAGCTCGGGCGGAACCGGGTCTTCAAAGGCGCGCACGACCGAGAAAAGGTTTGACACTGCAGGGTTCGATGCACGCTCTGCCATTGCCTGTGCCGAGGTGCGTCGCAGGACTGGTTGCGCGCTTGGCAGCACTTGGGCAGCAGGCAGTTGCGGTGCGGCATTGCCTTCGGGTGTCACGGCGGGTCGTGGCGGCGCATCAGCGGTGCGCGCGGGCTGGCTTTGTCCGAAAGCCCGCCCGCTTGGACCGACCGCGCGCGCCAGCAACTCGGTGGTGTAGCCGCCGCCGGTGCTCAGGTCCAGTGCAGTCATGCCGGGGCGAATACCGAGGAATAAAAGCATTTGATCGGGCTTGCGCCGCAGGTCATTGCTTCGATCCGCAGCGCTTCGGTCCGGGCTTGAAATGATCTCTGCAATGCGCTGCGCGCTTAAAGTGTTTGCGGCGACTGATGGTGAAGAAACTGGTTCGTTCTTCAGGTTGGCGCAGCCACCAAAATTCAGGAACGATGCCGCTGTTGCGACTGTCAACGCAGCCCTGAACACGGTGAAGATTCGGCTTCGGGATTTGGTTGTCATGCGGGGTTCCTTGCTTGTCTGTGATGTTCAGTCTGGCGCCAGGCGCAAAAACCGCCTTGATAAATAGCCTGCTCCAGACGTCTGCCGATGGAGCGCACCAATGGGAAGTTATCACGCAAGGGCACTCCCCAACAACCTGCTAATGCCAGTAGGGTTATTTGCTGGATGCAGTTGCAGCTTCTGACGAACGGAGCCAAATGCACATCGGGGTGCGATTCCTGTTCCCCAACTGCGGTCCTGCGACGCCCGAGATCGGCAGGCTCAACGCGCAGCGATTACGTCGTCCGTTTTATCAAAAGGAAACTCGCCATGAATCTCACGCTCCATTACAACGTTGCATCCACCTATTCCCAAAAGGTCTTGCTGGCTTTTTATGAGAAGGGTATTGCGTTTACGCCGGCCGTGATTAACCTGCAAGACCCGGCCGGCCGGGCCGAATACAAAAAACTCTACCCGATGGCAAAGATTCCTTTGCTCACCGGTGACGGCATCTTCATCCCGGAATCGACCATCATCATTGAGTTCCTGGAAAATGAGTTCCCGGACGCTGGCACAAGGCTTATCCCGCTTGATAAAACGGCGGCACGGCGGGTGCGCTTCAAAGACCGCGTGACCGACCTTTACTTCAATGACCCGGTGGCCAGCATCTTCTTTGATGGACTCAAGCCGCCCGAGGCGCGCAACCCGGAAGCGGTAGCCAAGGCACGTGAAACGATCGACATGACCTATGCCTACATGGAGGACGCCTTGTCGAAAAACCCGGCTTCGGGTGGCGCGGACTTCAACATGTCGGACTGTGCGGCATTTGCGCCCTTGTTCTACGCCCAAAGGCTGCATCCGTATCAGGCTTACCCCAACATCGTCGCCTATTTCGGGCGTTTGATGGCGCGCGCAAGCGCGCAGAAATTGATGATCGAACTGTTGCCGGCGCTGGAGCGGTTTAACAGCTAGTGAACGTTTTTACAGTCAGCAAGGATCCGCGAAAGACACTCACGCGAGAAAATCGCCATGAACGATGAACCGTGAACCTGCCGGCGTCACGAATCGGTTCGCCAACACCAGCAACGGTGTGTGTTAACGGTCGGGTTGATCAACTACAAGGATGTCGAGATGGCGCTGCGCTGGACTGCGGCGACAGGCTATGTGGCACATGTTCCGACCACATAGTGTGCGCATGGTTGAAATATCGGTTCAGGATTGCCGCTCGTAAATGACGAAGATTTTCTTTGTCGGTGTCACCACTTCCCAGGTTCCCACAAAGCCGCTTGGGATAACGAAAGACTCACCCTGCGTCACCGTCACCGCGATGTCCAGGTTGTCTGTGATGATGCTCGTGCCTTCCAGAATGCTGCAGTACTCTTCTTCCGTGTAGACGACCCGCCACTTGCCGATCTCACTGCACCAAATTCCAGACATGAACTGCTTGCTGGCATCGGTGTAATGCATCCAGACGGTTTGCCTGGGATTGCCTTCGATCAGTTTTTCGGGCGAAAGGAAATACGCCTCTGGCTGCGCAGTGGACTCAGTGAATTTCAGGATGGGCATGTCGGCATCATACGTTCGCTTGTTGGTCCATAGCACTGTAGGGCAGGAGCCCAGGGGGGCAAGCTGCGCCCCTGCCGCAACCACTTATTCAATACGCTGGTGCAACCCAAGTAGGCGCTGAGCGTTGCCGCCACATATCGCATCCTTCGCGGCGGCATCGAGTCCGGACAGTTTCTCGATCAATGCCAGCGGATCCGCGTCGCCCATGTCGAAGGGGTAGTCGGTGCCGAGCAGGATGTGCTCGTGCCCATACTGGCGAATCAGAAACTCCAGGTTCTCCGGTTCAAACACAACGGTGTCGAAGTACATCTTCTTCAGATAGCTGCTCGGCTTTTGCCGGGCATGCAGCCGGCAGTCGAGCCGCGTACACCACGCGTGGTCCATGCGACCCGAGTAAGAGCCGAGGAAACCGCCGCCGTGCGCGACGCAGATCTTCAGATCGGGGTAGGAGTCGAGCACGCCGTCAAAAATCAGGTGACTCAGGGCGAGCGTCGTGTCCAACGGGTTGCCGATGACGTTGTTGAAGTAATGGCTCGCGAAGCGGCGAGCGTCCGAGAACCCCATCGGATGCAGGAACACAAGCACGCCAAGCTCTTGCGCGCGTTGAAAAATCGGATGGAACTTCGATGCCGAAAGTTCCTCCCCGTTGATGTTGGTGCAAAGCTCGACACCGCGCAGACCGAGCTTGTTGACGCAGCGATCGAGCTCTTCGAGCGCAGCCACCGGGTGCTGCATTGGAAGGGTTCCCAAACCCGCGAACCGATCGGGCACGCTCATCACGGTGGTCGCGATGTGATCGTTGACGGTCCTCGCAAGCTGCACACCCAGCTCGGGCTCGGCCCAGTGGTAGTACTGGGCAGGCGACGGCGAGAGCAGTTGAACGTCGATGCCCATCGCATCCATATCGGCCAAGCGCTGTTCGGTCGATGTGAGTTTTGGCAAGTTCAGCTTTGCCTGGCCACGATTGACTTCCCGGGTCGCGTCTGACGTGAAATAACTCATCGGCTCCATCTCTGGCCGCGGCGGTGTGCCTGCCGCCTGCGCCGCAGCCGTCGACACCGCGTGACAGTGCACATCAACTCGCAAACTACTATTGCCGCCACGCGGTCGCGCGACGCGCTTCACGTTGGATTGGCCACCTCTTTCGCCGTCGGGCGCATTGCATTGATAAAGCATGTATCTCGTCTTCCCAAGTTGGTTGAGGGACCGCGATCCCATTGATCCCGTGTCTCAGACGCCTGCAGCGTACCCGCCAAGCCGGTCGGCAACCCAATCGGCCATGTAGTCGACGACGATGGTCGAGTTGTCGGCGCCGCAGTGCTCGGCACCTCCGTCGACAAGGCGGTTTACTTTCAGCTCGGCGTCAGGGCTGTTGACCGCGTCGGCGATGGTTTTCTCCGCATGCCAAAGCGGTACCTGGCGGTCGTTTTCGCCGTGGATCACGAGCAGCGGGCAGGTGATCTTGTCAGCCACGCCCTGCAACGTCATCTGCCTGACGACCGCAAGCGTCTCTTCGATCGTGTTCTTTCCGAAGACCCAGTTGACGTGCTCAACGTACCCCGGCACCGAAGGCTCGCCGTGTCCTGTGACGCGGTCGGCCACGGTCTGGCCATAGTCGTAGATGGCGCCCCAGGCAACGCAGCACTTGAAGCGCTTCTCGAACGCTGCGGCGCGCGGCGCGTAGTAGCCGCCCAGGCTGAGCGCCATCATGCCGATGCGGCTTGGGTCGACGTCGTCGCGACCCTCCAGGTAGTCGACGCTCGCGCCGGCCGGCTTTTCAGTGTCGGGGCTGCTCGGCAGATTCAGCAGCCGCAGGGCTGCGCCGGCGCCCGGGTGGTCGACGATCAGGAGCGAGATGCCGCGGCGACGGAACTCCTCACCAATGGCCGCATAGATGATCTCCTTGGTCACGTCGAGTCCGTCGAAATGCACGACACAGGGCCTACGCCCGCGCCCCGGCGCTTTCATGAAGATCGCTGGCAGACGATGTTCGCCAAAAGGCACGTCGACAAACTCGACCGGTTCACCCCGCAGCGTCAGGCCTTTGTTGTAGACAGCGACGCCACGTTTGTAGGCATCCAGACGGCGTGGGTCCTTGTGTGACGGCATGCGCTCGGCCAGCAGGTAGTAAATCCCTGCGCGCAGGTACTTGCGACCCGCCGAAAGCGGGTGTTGCGCCGCTTCGTCCGCGCGGCGAGTCGTTCGATGCGTTCGGCAAGCTTCATCCAGCTCTCGAACCAGGCGCGCTGTGCGTTCTGGTCGCCGACCAGCGCCTTGATGCCGGCCGCTTCCTGCAATGGACGGCACGCCTCATCAATTTCCGAAATCTGGCCGCCGCGGTTCAACGCCGACATCACGGCCAAACTCCATGTGTAGTTGTTGGGAAAGTACTCGAACATGGCGCTCCCTTTGCGGGTCGAGTCAGCGGTGGGGCGCGGCTCAGGCCGGCACGTTGGGGATGATAGGCAACAGCAGGTACGGCTGCATGCCGGGCGCAAAGTGCAGCGTCGTGCGGGCCTCGAAGACCTCGGCCGGACGGTCCAACGGGTGCGTGTGCGAGAACGGCCCGACGCCGGTGAACGGATACGGCGCGCCGGGGATGATCACCGGTGGCCCGTCGCAGTGATAGTCTTTTCCACGTACATCCAGGCAGACGCGGTGGCCGGGCGGCACGACGATGCAGGTCGGCCAGATCTCGATGTCGAGTTCGTAGATCTGACCGGGCACCAGCGGCTCGATCTCGTCGTGGCTGTGATAAGGGCGGTACGGCAGTGAACGCTCGGCGTCGAGCTTGCGATGTGAAGCCCGCAGCCAGCCTTGCGCGACCGGTGTTTGCGGATCAAGCGCGCCATGGAACGTGACTTCCTTACCCTGCGGGTCGTAGACGCGCAGCACCAGGAAAATGTCCGCGTCGTTGGTCTGGGACGAGACGAAGAGCTTGCAGGCGATCGGGCCGGTGATCTCGACGGGCCGGTTTTGCAGCGGCAACGAGAAGCTCAGGCCGTCACCCGTCGTATCGAAATCCAGCGCGCACGACGCGTCCGACGCCGAGGGCGCGAGTGCCATCCCGGCTGGGTCCAGGTAGTAGCGCGTCCAGGCTGTGCGCGCGAGCGGCCATTCGGATTCGTCACGCTGGACAAAGGTCTCGCCCGGGTGGCGCACCTGCAGTTGCACGGGTGGCTGGCGGTCCCATCCGTTGCGTTCGCCCTTCAGGAAAAAGTCGAAGAACCGCTTTTGCAGCAAGCGGCCGTAGTCGGTGTAGAAATGCGGCCAGTGCGCAAGCCCGTGTACCTCGAGCCACTTCTGCTTTGAAGCCGCCTGCACGTAACCTTCGAAGTTGCCGCGTGTGTGCAAACCTTGACCGCCCCAGTTGCCGGCTGACAGCAACGGCACGACCACCTTGTCCAATTGCGGGCTGCGGTCTTTGTAGTAGGCGTCGTCGAGCGGATGCTCGAACACGTCGATCTCGAGTTCGCCGCGGTTCGCTTTGAGTTCGTCGTCGCTTAGCGTTGGCGGCCCGGCGATCCACTCGCCAGTCACCACACTCTTGCGTCCGCGTTCCCCGAGACCGTGTTGAACGCTCAGGACCTGCCGTCCGTACCAGCGCAACGGCATCATGCTGACGATGCCGCCGTGCCGGTACGCGTCACGGTAGAAGTCAGCTGCGCCTTCCCACACGCAGATCGCCGCCAGGTGCGGCGGCTGCAGCGATGCGACTTGCCACTGGTTCATCGCGTAGTAGGAAATTCCGTTCAAGCCGACCTTGCCATTGCTCCAGGGCTGGCAACCGGACCACTCGATGCAATCGTAGAAGTCTTGCGTCTCCTGCGGCGACCAGACGTCCATCCGGCCCGGCGAACGCCCGGCGCCACGCGAGTCCACACGCACGCAGGCGTAGCCATCGGGTACCCATTTCTCGGGATCGACGACCTCCCAGTTCTGGTACTTGTTGCTTGAACCCGCAGGCACGTCAGGGTGCGCGGCTACCATGCGGTCCCACATGCTCTTGAAGCCTTCCTGAAACGCCAGGCCTTTCGCGTACGGGCCCATCGACAAGATCACCGGATGATGGCCTTCGCCCAGCGGCCGGAAGATATCGGCGCGCAGCACGATGCCATCGGGCATCGGGATTTCAGCGTCCCAGTCGATCTGCATTCCGTCGCGGACTTCGGAGCGGGGACGGATTGCGGCATTGAGGCTGGGGGACAGTGCGTGATTGCTCATGTTGGGTCTTCAGGTTGGGGCACGCTGATCGTGAAAACGTCGTAGGCCGATGGCATCAATCGATGTGGATGTTGCTGGCACGCACGATCTCGCTGAAGGAGCTCTCGGCCTTGCGCACGAAGTCCTTCAACTCCGGCAGCGAAAGCTCGACCGGCTCGCCCCCGCCGTCGACGATCAGCTTGCGCATATCCGGTTGCACCAGCGCCTTGGCGACCTCGGCGTGCAACTTCTGCGTGATCGGGGCCGGCACGCCGCTTGAGACGAACAGAGCCGACCATCCATACATGACGAAATTCGGGACGCCAGCCTCGGCCATGGTCGGGACATCGGGCAGCGATGGCGAGCGCGTCGCCGACGTGATCGCCAACGGGATCACCTTGCCTGCCTTGATCTGTGGCAGCGCGGCGTTGAGGGCGATCACCATGGTGGAAATGTCACCGGCGAGTAGCCCGGTCAGCGCTTGCGGCACACCCTGGTAGTCGATTCGCACCATATCGAGATTCTGCTGAATGCGCAGGCGCTCACTGACCAGGTGGTCGAGTGTGCCAATCGCGGAGATGCCGTAGTTCAAGCTGCCGGGCTTGTCCCTGGCGAGTTTCAGCATGTCCGCCAGCGTTCGCGCGCCGAGCTTCGGCGCCACGACGACCAGCATCGGGATCTGGCTGATCACTCCGATAGGCGTCAAGTCCTTTTCGAGGTTATAGGCGTTCTTGGGGTACAGCAGCGGGGTGATCGCAAGGCCCGACGCCGCAGCGAGCAAGGTGTAACCATCGGGCGCACTGCTTATCACCATGTTGGTGCCGATGCGGGCGGCGGCGCCGGCACGGTTGTCGACGATGAAGGTCTGGCCGAACTGCTTGGACAAATTGTCCGCGACCATGCGGGCCAGAGGGTCCGTCGCACCGCCGGCCGCGTACGGCACGACAATGCGGACCAGCTTGCTGGGGTAGTTGCTCTGTGCACTCGCCGACAGCGCAGCCCCGGCTGTCACGAGCACGGCGATCATTGCGTTCAAATACTTCTTTGACAACATATAAATATTCCTTTTTTGCCGACGACTAAAAGACACCACTAAGCATGGTCTGCACAACCCCCGTGAAAACGGGAGTCGATAAGTTTCGTCCAGGGATTAACCCGCTTCACTTCGCCAAGGAACACGCGCTTGCGAGTGTGAGCGGTGACAATTTCGAAACCGGTGGCGACAAGGCTGATTTGTTTCATGTTCGGTTTACGTCCCACATCTCATTCGATGCCAGGACAATTTTTGAGGGTCTCAAATGGATCTGGTTTCGGCCCTGCATATTTACCGCGACCATCTCCAGAGATTGGTGACATTGAACTCAGCCTGTCTGGCGCACATTTCGCAAGTGCGCCACTCACTCGCGAAATAAGACAGTCAATCGATACTAGTTGAAAGTTGCGCGTTGCAACCTATAGAAAACCCTGACGTCTTCGCCAGACAGGAATCAGGTGGGAACGCTCGCTCCCGGGCGGATACTATTGCCCGCATGTGCAACCTGTACAACCCCGTAAGCCCACAAAAGATCAGCATGGCTTATGCCGTCGCAGCACCCGTCGGTGACTATGCGGCCACCATCGCAACGCTGAAACCTGGCCCTGTCGTCATCGCGGGGCGATCCATCGTGGCGCAGTGGGGAATGATTCCGCCCAACGCCCGAACCCGTATACCAACGCTTCCTAACGGGCAGCGCATGAGTACCAACAATGCAAGGCGGGAGCGAATGGCAACGGCGCCCACCTACAGAGCGGCTTGGGGCAAGGGACAGCGTTGCATCATCCCGGCTGAGTCCTACGATGAACCCTATTGGGGAACCGGAAAGAACATCTGGTGGAGGTTCTGGCGTGCCGACGGCGAGCCATGGGCATTGGCTGGGCTATGGTCTGAATGGACTGACCCGCAAACAGGTGAAGTCGTGCCGAGCTACACCATGATCACCCAGAACTGTGACGGTCATCCGCTGCTGGGCTTGATGCACAAGCCCGACCCCAAACTACCGCCCGACAAGCAGGATAAACGGGCCGTGGTGCCGCTAGAGCAGGGTCAGTGGGATCAGTGGCTTAACGGCTCGACAACGCAGGCCGAGGAACTGATACGCGTGCCAGATGTGGGCCTGTTCAAACACGGTGCAGCAGACGCTGCCCAACAGATCACACTGCTCATTTGAAGTACCCCGGCACCCCTGATGGGCATGGCCGACGATGCATGGGTTTCGCCTGATCTCCCAAAATACTGGGTACCGAATAATTTGATCACTACGTTCTCGTGGCGCAACGAATTCGCTGACTGCGTTGCACGTCATGCTGGTTAGAGCGGCTGGCAAAGGCAAGCCAATTCCGCTTCATCAAAGCCAGCCGCACGCCGCGCTTCAAGGTTAAAAGGACCACGAAGTTTTGGCGCGCAATACTGCACGGTCAAGGCCTTGTAGGCCGCGATCGGGTCCAGGCCACGCTGAGTGCAAAGCCATCGGTACCAGCGATTGCCAGTTGCCACATGACCGATTTCATCGCGCAGGATGATTGACAGAATTTCTGCGCCCCGCTTGTCACCGGCCGACAGCAACTTGTCACGCACCGGCGGCGAAGCATCCAGTCCACGGGCTTCGAGTGTTCGGGGAACAAGTGCCAGACGCGCCAGAAGGTCGCCCTTGGTTCTCTCGGCCATGTCCCACAGACCGGTGTGCGCCGGGAAGTCTCCGTAGTGATAGCCAAGGCCAGACAAGTGATCTGCCAACAAGCTGAAGTGAATAGCCTCTTCCTGCGCCACGATGGCCCAGTCGATATAGAACTGTTTTGGCAGGTCCGCAAAGCGCCAGACGATGTCCAGCGCCAGATCAATCGCATTGAGTTCGATGTGCGCCAGCGCGTGAAGCAAGGCAGCGCGACCTTCCACGGTATGGGCCGATCGCTTCTGAACCTTCAGGACCGAAACCAGCGTCGGGCGATCAGGTCGGCAGGGCAGGTGATCCGGTTCGGGAAATACCTCCACCGGGTTCACTTCTGCAACATCGATCAGCAGCGCGCTGGTGGCAGCGCATTTCTCTGCCGGGTCGCGAATCTGCAAGGCTGCGAGTGCGTTGGCTCGGAGGGACATGGGAAGGAGGTTCGAGTTACAAGACGAAATCGACGCCATTTGTTGATTTCATTCGTTTTGCAAATGAGAGGTGACGAGCCTTGACCCCAGCACTGGCTCCACAGTTAGGGCTGCTTGGTTCCCCACCTGACCCGGTTGGCCGCTTCCCCATGTGGGAAGGCCCGTCGGGTCTGATTGTAAGGGCGGATGCCAGAGCTGGCAGGGCTTTAGAATCAGTTCCCATGTCCTACCTCGTGCTCGCCCGCAAGTACCGTCCCCGCAATTTCTCCGAGATGGTCGGGCAGGACCATGTGGTGCGTGCTCTCTCCAACGCGCTGGAGACGCAGCGCCTGCACCACGCCTACTTGTTCACCGGCACGCGCGGCGTCGGCAAGACCACGGTCTCGCGCATCCTGGCCAAGTCGCTCAATTGCCAGGGCGTTGACGGCACGGGTGGCATCACAGCCACGCCCTGCGGCGTTTGCCAGGCCTGCTGCGACATCGACGCCGGCCGCTTTGTCGATTACACCGAGCTTGATGCGGCCTCGAACCGCGGCGTGGACGAGGTGCAGGCTTTGCTGGAACAGGCCGTTTACAAGCCGGTGCAGGGGCGCTTCAAGGTCTTCATGATCGACGAAGTGCACATGCTCACCGGCCACGCTTTCAACGCCATGCTCAAGACGCTGGAAGAGCCGCCCGAGTACCTGAAGTTCGTGCTGGCCACCACCGACCCGCAAAAGGTGCCGGTCACCGTGCTGTCGCGCTGCCTGCAGTTCAATCTGCGCCCGATGGCGCCCGAGACCATTCGCGAGCATCTGGAAAAAGTCATGCAGACCGAAGGCGTGAAGGCTGATGCGCAGTCGCTGCGCCTGCTCTCACGCGCCGCGCGTGGCTCCATGCGCGACGCCCTGAGCCTGACCGATCAGGCGATTGCTTTTGGCGCCGGCGAGATCAGCGAGGCGACGCTGCGCCAGATGCTAGGCAGTGTCGATCGCTCCTACGTTTTTCGCCTGATCGAGGCGCTGGCCGCAGGCGACGGCAAGACGATTTTCGAGATCAGCGAGACCTTGCGACTGAACGGTTTGAGCGCGGCTTCGACGCTGGAAGAAATGAGCGCCGTGCTGCAACGCATGGCGGTGCTGCAAGCCGTGCCCGATGCCGCCGCGCAGAGCGATGAGAGCGATCCGGATGTGGCCGACATGGTGCGCCTGGCCGCGCTGATGCCGGCCGATGAGACGCAATTGCTTTACAGCATCTGCCTGCACGGGCGCGCTGAGCTGGGCCTGGCGCCCGATGAATACGCGGCGCTGACCATGGTGCTGTTGCGCCTGCTGGCCTTCAAGCCGGCCACAGCGCAGCGCGCCCCGGCGGAAAAAAAAAGCCTGAATGACGCCGCCAGTGCGGTGGCGACGCCGGTCGCGCCCGCAGTGCTCGCAGTGCCGCAAGCAAGCCCGCCGCGCGCGCTGCCTGCGCCGCCAGCGCCAACCCCGGTTGCAACGCCGCGTGTGGCACAAGCCGTTCCGGTGGTCCAGATGCCTGCGGGTGCGCGACCGGTTTCGACTGCCGCGTCGAGTCAGGCACCGGTGCCCCCGGCGCCCACGGCCGACAGAATGGAATCCCTGCCGGTACGGGTGCAGGCCGACTCAAGGCTGGAGGCACTGGCCGCTCAGCCGGCAGCGACCGTGCTGCAGCCGACCGAAGAGGGCGAGTTCTGGCACGCCACGGTGCAGCAACTGATTGCAGCCGAGGCGATTGCCGCCATGGTGCGCGAACTGGCGTTGCAGTCGCAACTGGTGGCGCGCGACACCGACCAGTGGATTCTGCGTGTTGAGCGCGAGTCGCTCAATCAGGCCGCGAGCCGTGAGCGCCTGGGTGCTGCGCTGCAGGCCGCCGGGCATCCGGTGCGCCTGATGGTGGAAATCGGGCGCGTCACCGACAGCCCGGCGCGGCGCAATGTGGCGCTGGCAGCCGAGCGTCAACTGGCGGCTGAGAAAATCATTTTTGACGATCCGCTGGTGCAGACGTTGATGCGCGATTTTGCGGCGAAAATCGTCCCCGGCAGCATCAAGCCGGGGTGAGTTTTTCGACGCA
>CAITXW010000288.1 GCA_903896425.1 uncultured beta proteobacterium
CAGCACGTTTTTCATATGAGAAGGAACTTGAAAATGACCAAACAAGCCCGTGTTTTGACCGACCGTGAACTTCAACGCCTGCTGGATTTTGTAGCCAAGGGAAAAAACGCCAAACGCAACAGAGCAATTTTGTCCTGCACACATTTCGCCGGAATGCGTATCGGAGAGGTTGCTGCGGTGCGTGTTTACGACGTGCTCGCATCGGACGGCACCATCCGCACTGAAATTCAGTTGAGTGCAGCCCAGACCAAGGGCGACAAGGGACGCACTGTCTTGCTCAACCAGCGGCTTCAAGCGGAACTTGCTGCCTACGTGCAAACCATTCGTGTGCGGGACAAAAAGCAGCCCCTGTTTTCCACGCAACGCAGTGCGGGTTTCACGGCCAACTCCCTGACGCAGGTTGTCAACGGCATCTACAAGCGTGTGGGATTGGATGGTGCAACCTCGCATAGTGGCCGCCGGGGGTTTTTGACAAACCTTGCAGAACGAGGCATCAGTGCCCGAGTAATGATGGCCTTGGCAGGGCACTCCAATATGGCAACCACTCAGCGGTACATCGATCTACGACCTGGGATGCTGAGGAACGCTGTTGAACTGGTTTGAGATGTGTGGGTTGAGAGGGTGCAAAGGGCTTAAAATTGAGATTGCACAGTGTGCAACCAAGTATCCAAAAAATTGTTGATTTTGAAAAGATTTCCTAAAGTTTATTGATCAATAGTAAATCCTTTAATTTACACAAATGTTACACAAGGTATTAAAATTAATGCAACCTGTTGATTTTATTGGATATTTTTCCAGTGTAACTATTGAGTGGGAGTGATTGTCTGGTTGTTCAACCTGCCTTGAAGGAGATTTCATGATCGGGTACACCTGCGTTGGCACCAACGACCTGGCACGCGCCACCGCTTTCTATGACGCGCTGTTCGCCATCGTTGACGCCAAGCATTTCTTTGAGACGGACCGTGGCATTGGTTGGGGCACGGCACCGGACAAACCCATGTTCTGTGTCATGAAACCGTTTGACGGCCGGGCCGCCACCATCGGCAACGGCGACATGGTCGCGTTGCTGGCCAAAGACGCAGCCCAGGTCGATGCACTGCATGCCAAGGCACTGGCCCTTGGTGGCACCGACGAAGGCGCACCAGGCTTGCGCGGCGACGATTTTTACGGCGCCTATTTCCGCGATCTGGATGGCAACAAACTGGCCGCCTATTGCATGCTGCCCGTGTCCGCGTAGATCCATGTACCTGCCGGCACAATTCAATTCAAAGGATGGCAGCCACGCGCTGCTGCTCATGCGCGAACACCCGTTTGCCAGCCTGATCAGCCTGGACAATGCGGGTGCCCCCTACGTCACGCATCTGCCGCTGCATCTGGAGGAGCGCGCTGACCATCTGGTGCTGCTTGGCCATTGCGCGAAGGCCAATCCGCACTGGCAGTACCTTCAGACCCGTCCAGCGGCAACCGTGACTTTCATGGGACCGCATGCCTACCTGTCACCCCAGGTCTACCCGGATCTGGTACGGGTGCCTACCTGGAACTACCTCGCTGTGCACTGCACGGTACAGGCCCGATTGATCGAAGAAGCGGACGAAAAAGACAAGTTGCTCAAGAAACTGATTGGCGATCACGAGCCAGCTTATGCACAACAGTGGCGCGCCTTGGCACCCGAGTTTGCGCAAAAGATGCTCTCTGGCATCGTCGGTTTTGAATTGCGGGTGACTGACCTGCAAACCAAGCTGAAGCTCAACCAGCATCGGCCTGAATCCCACGCTGCGATGAAGTCGATATATGCAGCAGGCAAGGACAACGAGCGCGCTCTGGCGCTGTGGATGGATCGGCTGAATATGGGCGACGCCCCATGAAAGCTTTGTTCGGCATTGCCGGCCTTTTATTGGCACTGGCCATTACCGGCGTGCTGATCAGGCAGCAGATGACCACTACAAAGCGCAGTGAGCTGCCAATGCTGCCCGGTGTTGCAGGGGAGCCAGAGGGGGCGGCCATGAAAGCCGCATTACCGTCTGCCAAGAATCAGACCGAGCAATACCGACAGGCACTGGAGGCTGCCATGCAGTCACAACGCAGCATGCCTGACGACAAACAGTGACACAGGCAGCGCCCATGGCGGATAGCGATTTCATGCGAATCGCCTTGACCCAAGCCAGGGCCGCTGCGGCCGCTGGCGAGGTACCGGTTGGTGCCGCGCTGGTACGGGCCGGGCGGGTTATCGCGGTGGGAGGCAACGGGCCGATCGGCCAGCATGACCCGAGCGCGCATGCTGAAATTGTGGCGCTGCGCGCGGCGGCCAAACTGCTTGGCAACTACCGGTTGTCAGATTGCGAACTCTTTGTGACACTGGAGCCGTGCGCGATGTGTGCCGGCGCCATTTTGCAAGCGCGACTCAAGCGCGTTGTGTTTGGTGCGGCAGACCCTAAAGCAGGCGCTGCTGGTTCGGTACTGGACTTGTTCGCCCATCGTCAACTCAATCACCAAACGCAAGTACAGGGCGGGTTGCTGCAAGCGGAATGCGCAAGCCTTCTGCAGGATTTTTTCATGCGCCGGCGCGAGCAGACGCATGAAAACGCCAGTCCGCTGCGCGAGGATGCCCTGCGCACGCCCGTTGAGCGTTTTGAAGCGCTCCCGGACTACCCGTGGGCGGCGCATTACGTCAGCGACTTGCCCAGTCTGGACGGGCTTCGCCTGCATTACGTTGACGAGGGTCCGCGCGACGCACAGCAGTGCTACCTTTGTTTGCACGACGCCGCGGCCTGGAGCTATGCTTTTCGCGAACAGATCGCGGCCGGGCTGGCCGCAGGCCACCGGATGGTGGCGCCCGACCTGATCGGTTTTGGCATGAGCGACAAACCGAAGAAAGAAGAATGGCATGATCTCGTTCGGCACGGTCAGGTGATCAATGAACTGGCACTGCGACTTGATTTGCAGCACTGCGTGGTGTTGCAACAAAGCCCGCAGGAAATGATGGGGCCAATGCTGACCGCAATCGATAGCAGCCGTTTCAAAAACCTGCGGACTGACAGCATCAGCATCGACAGCGACGATGCCGCCTACACGGCACCGTTTCCGGATCGAGGTCACCAGGCTGGGCTGCGCGCCTTCGCACGCTTTGCGTGCGCGCCTGACAAAAGAAATTGAGTACGGTTCATCATGAAGAAACATATCTACATTTATTCCCCATCTGGCGCCGTGCGTGACAAGGCTGCGTTCAAACGCGGCGTGGCGCGTCTGCTGGCGCTCGGGTATGAGGTCGAAATTGATACCGCGGCGCTGGCCAGCTATCTGCGCTTCGCTGGCGATGATGAGACACGCCTGGCGGCGATTCACCGCGCCGCCGCCAGCGGTGCCGATGTCGCAATGATCTCGCGTGGCGGTTACGGACTGAGCCGGATTCTCGGCGGTATCGACTACAAGAAAGTTGCCAAAGCCATTGCGCAAGGTATGCGGTTTGTGGGTATCAGCGATTTCACGGCGTTTCAAAGCGCCGTGCTGGCGCGCACTGGCGCCATTACCTGGGCCGGGCCGGCCCTGTGTGAGGGCTTCGGTGTAGGTGGCAAGCCCGACTCAGTTGACGGTCATGGCCACGGTGAGAAGCAGCAGCCTGACGAGATCATGGAAGCGTGCTTCGATGACCTGCTCCGTGGCCAGGGGGAGGGCGCTGGTTGGCGGCAACACAAGGTGCCAGTCGCTGTCGTCGCAACTGATTCAGAGGCTAACGTGGCACTTAGGAATGCAGTTCTATGGGGCGGCAATCTCTCGGTGTTGACATCCCTGCTGGGCACGCCTTACTTTCCGCAGATCAAGCGCGGCATTCTTTTCCTGGAGGACGTCGCGGAACATCCTTATCGCATCGAGCGCATGCTGACACAGCTGCTGCATGCTGGCGTTCTGGGTTCTCAAAAGGCGGTCGTCCTGGGGCAGTTCACTGAATTCAAACTGGTGGCGCATGACCGTGGCTACAAATTGGCGACGGTGGTGGACTGGTTGCGCCGGCAAATCAAGACGCCCGTCATCAGCAATCTGCCGTTCGGTCACGTCGCAACGAAGGTACTTTTGCCGGTTGGCGCCAAAGCGGATTTGTTGCTGGAGGGGCGCGATGCGCTACTGTTGTGGGGTCACCTCTGAAATATTCGAATTTGCCCTAAACTGTTGCCAGTTCACGAAATGGAAACCTACGTCGTATGAGTGTGCACCGGACTGTTGTTTTCACCGATTTATTCGGCAGCACCAGTGTGTTCGAAGCACTGGGCAATGCCAAGGCGACCCAGGCTGTAACCCAGGTTACAACCTGGATTGCCAAAGTCATTCAAGCCCACGGGGGGCGGGTTGTCAAAATGCTGGGCGACGGTGTATTGGCGCTGTTCAATGACAATCCATCTGCCATCAATGCGGTGGTGGAATTGCAGCGCAGGCACCAAAAACGTATGACCCAGATTGCGCCGGCCAATCGAATGCCGATCCGGGTTGGCGTTGCCAGTGGCGATGTTGAAATTGTTGCGGGTGACTGTTATGGCGATGCTGTCAACGTGGCATCGCGTCTGAGTGACCTTGCCGGTCCACATCAGATCTGGACCAATGCAACAGCGCTGGATGGGACTCTTGAAGCCGAGGGTGTGCGATTCCGCGTGTTAGGCCCCATCAGCATCCGAGGGCGTGCCGAGCCGTGCATGGTTTACCAAGTTGATTGGGATGATGACGCGCCGTCGGCCTTGTTGACCATGCAATCTGACTTGGTTCCACTATTTGATCCGGAGCAGGTAGACACGCTGGGCGGTCAGATTGAATTGCTGTGGATGCAAGAGCGGGCAACTTTCCGATCATTTGAGTTACCGATTCACATTGGCCGCTTGCGCCGTGCTGAGTTCATGGTTGACGATCCCCGGGTATCGCGCAGCCATGCCCGTATTGACTGGCGCAACGGCAGCATGATGCTGGTGGATCTCAGTTCCTACGGCTGCTGGGTGCGTTTTTCAGGCGGCGGCTCTGATTTGGCGCTCAGGCGTGAGGAGTGTGTCCTGCACGGCAATGGTCAAATCGCGCTGGGCTCGTCCTTTGCTGACCTAAGTACGCCGATCGTAACGTTTTCAGTTACTTAGTGGAGAAGAGCGCTATGGATTCTGGCCGTTGTATATCGACATGTTTATTAACATAATATACATCGTATGAAGTAGATTAAAGCAAAGAATGCCTCCAAGAAGCAGCTCGGGCCCGCTATCCTGGCCCTCCAGTCATGTCCAAAAAGGTCTACCGCGCGCGCTCGGATTGCTTGAGCCGAACTGCTGCAGCGATGAGTTCCTGAGCGTCGGGACGTTGCCCGTCACGCGCGAAATCCAGAGCACTCAAACCTTGCACATTCCGGAGTTCAGCGTCGGCACCAGCTTCAAGCAACAGTTTGACGGCCTCCGGTGTGCCATAACGGGCTGCCATCATCAGCGGCGTCGTGCCGTTGGGAGACTCCGCATCGATATAAGCGTGCTCCTCAAGCAACACGTTGATCGCCGCGACGTGGCCATTGGTAGCGGCGTAATGCAGCGGCGTCCAACCTGTCTTGTTGACATCGGCGCCTCTGGCTATGAGTTTTTGACACCAATCTGTCAAGCCGTTCAGTGCCGCCAGCATTAACGGGCTCTCGTCGTTGGGCGTGCGCGATTCGGCATGGGTGCCGGGCCACGCAAGAAGGACGGTCGCTACATTGAAGGCGGACTCCTTAACCGCTAAAAACAGTCCTGACTCGCCGTGTGGGCTCGACGTGTTAGGGTCAAAACCACGAATCAATAGCCCGTTGACTGTCCTTGCATCATCATGCCGAACGGCAGAAAAAAAATCGTCATATGATCCTGCATTGCAAACAGAATACAAAATTAAAACAAATAGATAAACAATACTTCTAACAAATGACTTTAAGTTAGAAAACGCCTCGGAACTCACTTCAAAACCCCCTTAAACAGGGTCTCGAAGTTGAAACTGCTGGCCTGCGCAACCTGTTCCAGTGTCAGCTTTCTTAGAAGCGCCAACTGCGCCGCCACGTGCGGAACATAGGAAGGGCTATTGGTCTTGCCCCGGTACGGAACCGGCGCCAGATAGGGGCTATCCGTCTCAATCAGCAAGCGGTCAAGCGGGACAAAAGCCGCCACATCACGCAAATCCTGCGCATTCTTGAAGGTCAGGATGCCGGAAAAAGAGATGTAAAAACCCAAGTCCAGTGCTGCGCGCGCCACTGCGGCAGTTTCGGTAAAGCAGTGAAAGACGCCGCCGGCACTGCCGGCAGAGCCGTCTTCGCCCTGCTCGCGCAAAATAGCCAGGGTGTCGTCCGACGCGGATCGGGTATGAACAACCAGGGGCAAACCCAACTGCTGCGCTGCCTGAATGTGGGTGCGAAAACGATCACGTTGCCAGCCCATGTCGGCGATGCTGCGCCCGGCCAGTCGGTAATAGTCAAGCCCGGTTTCACCAACTCCGACCACACGCGGCATGCGTCCCCGGCTTAGCAAATCCTCCAGACTGGGTTCCTTGACCTCTTCATTGTCCGGATGGACTCCGACAGTGGCCCAGAAGTTGTCGTACCTGGTGGACAGTTCATGAACCGCAGGAAACTCCTCCATTGAGGTACAGATGCACAAGGCACGCTCC
>CAITXW010000289.1 GCA_903896425.1 uncultured beta proteobacterium
AGGTTCAGGGCTTGGCGGCAGTCGGAAAGGGCCATGCGGCCTGCGGGCTCAAAGTGGTTTGAGCAGCAGGGGCAGCCGGAGCAGGCGCTGCCTTGGCAGCGGGTGCTTTCGCGGCTTTCTTCGCGGCCGGCTTCTTGGCTGCTTTCTTGGCTGCGGGCTTCTTGGCGGCCGGCTTCTTGGCTACAGCCGCTTTCTTGGCTGCTGGCTTCTTGGCGGCAACCTTTTTGGCTGCTACCTTTTTAGCTGCTACCTTTTTAGCCGGAGCGGCTTTCTTGGCTGCTGGCTTCTTGGCAGCAACTTTCTTTGCTGCTACCTTTTTGGCCGGAGCGGCTTTCTTGGCTGCTGGCTTCTTGGCAGCGACTTTCTTTGCTGCTACCTTTTTCGCTGGTGCCGCCTTCTTGGCCGGCGCAGCTTTCTTAGCTGCTACTTTCTTTGCGGGTGCCGCTTTCTTCGCGGGAGCGGCCTTTTTTGCGGCCGGTTTTTTTGCAGTTGCCATTTATTTCTCCTTGATCAATTTACAAAGAGCACTTCATGCGAGTTGGAGAGCATGAAGCGATCCATGGTGTTGGGCTCAAGCCCAGCACCATGAACTCGGGTGCACAAGCGGTCCTGTCCTTTTGAGGGCACTTAACCACTTGTGAAATTCTTGTCAGCATTTGAATCATTAATTCCGGTAACTCGCGCTGCCTTGATGCGCGGTTCCGGTAACGGTGGTGGGCAACGCCGCAGAACGACTGTCGGATGAGCCGCGTGAAATGCGTGATGGCGAGGTGGGTTTGATATCTTCTTCCCAGGTCAACATAAATAGTTCCAGTCAGCGGATTATCCGAGAGGTGAAATGAAATGAAAAGTATTCCTTCACATCACTGTCCGAATGGGCTGCCGAGTGTTGTGCAGCAACATCGCACAACGGCATTTGAAGGACTGCATCAAACTTCACTGGCGTGACTCACGAGTTGAAGGACGGTGATTGGAACCAGTATGGTTTGCATTGAAATTCTGTCGTTAGCGGTCGGTCGATCCAGTTTTCGGATAGTGAGCAGGAGACACTATATATGGTGTCTGGATTGATTGCAAGCCACTACCCGTAGCGTGTTGCAATCAAGTCGAGAATTTGCGAATCATTCGGAGCGCGGCGCCGCGCCGCGCGCGTTCAGCGCGTTTCGCGCGGCAAACTTCCAGCCGGAAAATGGGTGGATGGCAGCCCCAGCATTTTCTGGAGTCGAAGCCATTCAAAGCCAGTTCCCGGATCGGTCTTTCGCCCCGCTGCGACATGTTCGTGCCCGGCGATATCGGTGATCGGATACTGTTCCATCAGTCCAGCGCACAAACCGGCCAGTGACTCGTATTGACTGTCCTCGAAGATGCCTCCTTCGATACCTTCGAGTTCGATACCGACAGAGTCATTGTTGCAATCGCTGCGTCCACGATAGTTGGACACGCCTGCATGCCAGGCCCGGTGGTCGGCACTGACGAATTGCAATAGTTCGCCGTGGCGCCGGATAAAAAAATGAGACGATACCGTCAGACCTTCAATGCTCTTGAAATAAGGATGCTGGTTCCAGTCAAGTTGGTTGGCAAACAGGCGTTGCACTTCATCACCACCATAGCGGCCTGGCGGCAGACTGATGCAATGCAAGACAATCAGATCAGTTTGGGTGGCAATTGGTCGCGGGCCAAAATTCGGCGAGTCTTGCCGACTGGCGAACCGGTACCAACCATCACACCAAAGCGCCGACTTTGCTGGCATGTCAAGATGGTCCATCGGATGGGTCGTCTTGATCCCGCATGTCGATATGCAGGCGGGCGATTCGATATCGTATTTGTCTCAGGCTCAAACCGAGCCGGGCGGCGGCAGCCGTACGGTTGAAGCCGGATTCCTGCAGCGCCTGAATCAATATTTCGCGTTCAGCCGCATCCAGGTGACCCTGCAAATCGCTCGGAATGAGACCCTGATCGCCATCCTCTGGCCTGGCGTCCACAGCCATCAACGCTGCTTGCTGGCTTGGCGTCGGCTGCATCGGCGGTTCAATACGCAGATCATCTTCTTCACTGAGGGCAACCGCACGATGCAGAAGGTTTTCGAGCTCACGCACATTCCCGGCCAGGGGATCGAGTGCGAGTTGCGCCAGTACCGCATCCGACAACACGGGCACCGCAATACCAGACTCTGCCGCAATTTTTTGCAGCAGGGCGGAGCATAAGGCTGGCAAGTCATCACGACGCTCACGCAAAGGCGGAATCACAATCTGGATCACGTTCAAACGGTAATACAGATCCTGTCTGAAGCGCCCGGCCTGCACCTCGGCCGCCAGATCCTTGTGCGTTGCGCTGATGATCCGCACATCCACCGGTTCTTCCTGTGGCGAACCGATGGGCCGGATGCAGCGTTCCTGAATGGCACGCAGCAGTTTGGCTTGCATGGCGAGCGGCAAATCACCAATCTCATCAAGAAACAAGGTGCCGCCGCGGGCCGCTTGAAAGAAACCGTCGCGGTCTTGCGTTGCGCCTGTATAGGAGCCCTTCTTGGCACCAAAGAATTCAGTCTCCAGCAAGTTCTCTGGAATAGCGCTGCAATTGACGGCGATCAGCGCGGCGCCAGATCGGTGACTGTTGGCGTGAATGGCATTGGCAACCAATTCCTTGCCGGTGCCTGATTCTCCAGTTACCAAAACGGGGGCCATATTGCGCGCTACCTTGACCACGCGCTCTTTGACGGCACGCATGCCGCTGGAGTCACCCACCAGTCTTTGCAGCGCTGCTTCACCAGGTGAGGCGGGGGCTGGCGCTGCACCGGCTTTGGAGCCGCCTGGCGGCGCAACGGAGTCCGTGGTACGCCTGCCCGATGGTGCCGGATCCAACGCAACCGAAGCAATAATCGTCCGGAATTGTTTGAGATCAACGGGCTTGGTCAAATAATCAAAAGCACCGGCCTTGAGCGATTCGACGGCATTTTCTGCCGAACCGTAGGCGGTGATGACGATGCAGCGCTCCTTGCGACTCTGGGCCCGGATGTGGCGTATCAACTCCAGGCCCAGGCCATCAGGCAAGCGCATATCGGTGATGACCAGATCGAATCGCTGTTCACGTAGGAACTCAAAGGCCTGCGCCAGGCTTTCAGCGGTTTCAACCTGGAAGCCTTCTCGCAGCAGCGTTAACTCGTAGAGCGTGCGCAAATCCGGTTCGTCATCAACGACGAGGATCCGGGCTGAGTTTCTTGCTATTTTTGAATCCATGGTTTTAACGCTCAGGGGCCTGAAAAGTCACCAGAAATTCATTGCCGTCTACCAGGCCATTGCTGCCCTGCCGTGAAGTTCGCAGGTAGGCAATGGATGCGCCTTGTTTTTCACACAGTTCGCGGCAGATATAAAGGCCCAAACCCGTCGAGCGGCTTTCGGAAGAAAAAAATGGTTCAAACAAATGTCGCTCGACCGATTGATCCATCTGTTGTCCGTTGCTCCACACGCGCAAGGCCGCCTGTCCTGACACCGTCGTGCTGACCGAGACCTCGATAGCGCCAATTTTGTCTGTTGAATGGCGCAACGCATTGTCAAGCAGGTTGACCAGCAGGCGGCGCAAATGCTCGGGCTCAAACCTGATCAGGATGCTCCGGGGTGGCAGCGCAAGCAGCAATCGCTGCCCAATTGGGGTTTGCTGACGCCAGTCATGGCATATTTTCTCAACCTCGTTGCTCAAACCCAGCACGCTCGAAGTGACGGCACTTTCATTCTGCTGCACGCGGGATATGTCGAGTACTTCTTCGACGATTTTTTCCAGTCGTTTTGCATTTTGCTGGACCATCTGCGTGAGCTGCTTATGCCGGGGCTCTTTGAGGTCTTCATCAAGCAGCGCGTTGGCCTGGGCGATGGCGGCCAGCGGATTGCGGATTTCATGCGCAACCGCCGCCGACATGCGCCCCATGCTTGCCAACTTGTCGGCGCGCATACGCGCTTCCATCTCGCGCTGATCCTGCATGAACATGACACACAGGGTCTCGTCGTCATCACCCGGGGTAGCGGTCAATTGGGTTCTCACCCGCACACGCCTGGGGCCTTCGCCTATATGCCGGATGGTGACATCAGCCTGCCTGGGTGTTCTGTCCGAAAAACTCAGCGTCATCAGATCAACAAGTTCCTGCCAGACCGCCAACTCTGCCAGATTGAACGACGTGACACCCAATGTGTGTTCTGCGCCAAGCAAATGACGCGCTGCGGGATTTGCGGCCCGCACTACGCTGTGTGCATCAAGCACCAATATGCCGTCGGTCAAGGACTCAATGACCAGTTCATTGACCTGCCGTTGTGTGCGCTCGGCCAACTGGCTGCGCTGTGCCAAGAGTTCAACGTCGGCCAGCCGGATCGCGATCTGGTTGGCAAGAAATGCAATGGCAAAACAACCCGCGCCGGTCAAGGCTGCCTGAAGAAAATGCGTCACCGTATCGAACGGGATCAGAAACGACAACCAGGCAGCGTGGAAAAACAGCAGCAAAGTCACACAGGCTGCGCCTGCCATGGCCAACAACAGCGAACCCAGCACCGCGACCATCAAGACCGGTAGCACGAACAGGGGTGCGTAATTGATCGCGCTGCCCTGGGCAATTTGCAGCACCACAAAAGCCAGGATATCAACACCGCCGATGGCGATCCATTGTGCATTGAAGGCTTTTCCGGCTTGACGCGGTCGGGCCCACACACGCATAGCGAAGGCCAACACGCAATAAACCGCACAGATCAGGATCAGACGGTTGTCTCTGGCGACGCCAATCGCGTAGATGACGCTCTGGAACAGCAACAAGCCCAGACCCAGTACCACGCGCGCTGTCATGAAGCCGCGCCACAAGCGCTCGACCTCCCGGGGCTTGGCAATCGTCTCGATGCCTGGCACAGGCAAAACGGTATCAAACCAGGCTTGTGCTTGCGCCGGTAAGCTCATTCAAGGCTCCGCCCGCTGGCGATGTTCCTGGCAACAGTAGAAACCCTTCTTGCCCTGCAATGCGTCACTTGTCAGAACGTGGACTGCACACAAACTGCAACCAACCATCTCCATCGGTGCCGGTTTACTGGTCTCATCCTTGGCCTTTGACTTGACACCGGCCTCCCGGTTGGTACGCCAGAGCCAGATGCCAAACAGCAATACTGCCAGCAGCATCAGGAATCTCATGCTGAGCGTCCCAAAACAATTTCCATGACAAAACGCGACCCGACATAAGCCAGCAGCAACAAAGACGCACCGATATAAAGTACGCGTACCGCGCGTTTGCCACGCCAGCCAAAGCGGGCGCGACCGGTCAATAGCACGGCAAAGGTCAGCCACGATAAGACGGAAAAGGCCGTCTTGTGGCTCCATTTCAAACCCGTGCCTGCGCCATAGAGTTGCGTTCCAAACAGTGCGCCGACCAGCAAGGTGGCTGTCAGCAGCAGGAAACCGGCGGCAACAAACCTGAAGGTCAGACGTTCGATGGTTAGCAGCGGCATGCCGCTGTGCGGATCGGCCGCGACGCGAAAACGCTCTTCAGCCCGTGTCATAAACCAGGCATGTACCACTGCGGCACCAAACAAACCATAGGACGCAATCCCCAGCGCCCAGTGCAGCGGCAGCCAGGGCGAGGCCGTGGCATGCAGGGCGTTGCCTGGAAACAGCATTGCCAGCACAACCGCAAACGCTCCCAGCGCTGACAAGGCCCAGCGTGTCTCGAGCAGCGGGTAGACGTGACTCTCGATTGCGTAGACCGCAGCAATCAGCCAAGCTGTGACGGACAGGGCCGGTGCAAAGCCGAATCGCGGCTCCGCCCCAAATAGGCCCATGCCCAATAACAAGCCGTGTGCCAGCCAGGCCAGCACGACCGCCGTTTTGGCTGCCTGTTTGCCCAAACGGGTTGCGCCGATGGCGGAGATCGAATAGGCCAAGGCAGCCCCGACTGCCAAGGTGAGACCGAGAGGGGAAGCACTGGCTAAAATCATGCCTACAGTTTAGCGTTTTGCATATTGCCAATCCTGATTGGCTCCCAATTCTGGTTCCGATCATCGGAATACCCCTATGGCCTCCGCTCTCACCGAAAAACTCTCACGCCTGGTCAAGGAAATCCGTGGTCAGGCGCGCATCACCGAAAGCAACGTGGCCGATATGCTGCGCGAGGTGCGTCTGGCCCTGTTGGAAGCCGACGTGGCGCTGCCGGTCGTGCGCGACTTTATTGCCCGTGTCAAAGAGAAGGCGCTGGGCCAGGAAGTGCTGGGCTCCTTGTCGCCGGGCCAGGCCCTGGTTGGCATTGTCAGCAAGGAACTGGCGGCCACCATGGGCGAGGGCGTTGTCGACATCAATCTGGCGGCCCAGCCGCCAGCGGTAATCCTGATGGCCGGTTTGCAGGGCGCGGGCAAAACCACGACCACCGCCAAGTTGGCCAAGCTCCTGATCGAGAAACGCCGCAAGAAAGTTCTAACCGTCTCGGGTGACGTCTACCGCCCGGCCGCCATTGAGCAGTTGAAGACCGTCACCGCCCAGGCCGGCGCCGAGTGGTTTCCCAGCACGCCGGATCAGAAGCCGGTGGCCATTGCGCTGGCGGCACTGGACTATGCGCGCAAACATTTCTTTGACGTTCTGCTGGTCGATACCGCCGGTCGCCTGGCCATCGATGAAGCCCTGATGCAGGAAATCCGCGAACTGCACAGCGCGATCAATCCGGTGGAAACACTGTTTGTCGTTGATGCCATGCAAGGTCAGGATGCCATCAACACGGCCAAGGCGTTCAAGGAAGCGCTGCCTCTGACCGGCATCATCCTGACCAAGACCGATGGCGACTCACGCGGCGGTGCCGCGCTGTCGGTGCGCCAAGTAACGGGGGCGCCAATCAAGTTCGCCGGCACCAGTGAAAAGATCGATGGCCTTGAAGTCTTTGACGCCGAGCGCCATGCCGGACGCATTCTGGGCATGGGTGACATTCTGGCGTTGGTCGAGCAGGTCACTTCGGGTGTCGACATGGCAGCAGCGCAAAAGCTTGCAGCCAAGGTCAAGAGTGGCGGCGGCTTTGATTTGAACGACTTTCTGGCCCAGATCCAACAGATGAAACAAATGGGCGGCCTGTCCAGTTTGATGGACAAGATGCCGGCCTCAATCGCCGCCAAGGCCGGGCAGTTGGACATGGGCCGGGCCGAGAAAGACATCCAGCGCAAACAGGGGATCATCCACAGCATGACGCCGCTGGAGCGGCGCAAACCCGAGTTGATCAAGGCCACGCGCAAACGCCGCATTGCCGCCGGCGCCGGCGTGCAGGTTCAGGAAGTCAATCGCATGCTCAAGGAATTTGAGCAGATGCAGGACATGATGAAAAAGATGAAGGGCGGCGGCATGATGAAGATGATGAAGCGCATGGGCGGCATGAAAGGCATGCCGAAAATGCCCTTCTGAAACCTTGCACTAGGTCAGCAGTTCGCCGCGCAGCGTGTAGGGCCGTGTTTCGCTTATCCTGACATCGACCATCTGTCCAATCAACGTCGTGTCACCAACAAAATTGACAACACGGTTGCACTCGGTGCGTCCCATCAGTTCGGCTTCGTCGCGTTTGGAGTGACCTTCCACCAGCAGGCGCTGCACGGTGCCCAGGCGGCTTTCGCTGATGCGCCGGATGCTGTCGTTGATCACGCCTTGCAGGTGTTGCAAGCGACGTAGCTTGGTTTCGTGCGGTGTATCGTCGTGCAGATTGGCAGCCGGCGTGCCCGGGCGTGGACTGAAGATGAAGCTGAAGGAGTTGTCAAAACCGACGTCATCGATCAAGCGCATCATTTTGTCGAAGTCGTCCTGCGTCTCACCCGGGAAACCAACAATGAAATCGCTGCTCATCGCCATGTCGGGACGAATTGCGCGCAGTTTGCGCACCGTTGATTTGTATTCCATGGCGGTATAGCCGCGCTTCATGGCCATCAGAATCCGGTCCGAACCGTGTTGCACCGGCAAATGCAGATGGCTCACCAGTTTGGGAATCTTTTCATAGGCGGCAATCAGGGCCGGCGTGAATTCATTCGGGTGGCTTGTCATGTAGCGGATGCGCTCAATGCCGGGGATTTCCGCGACGTATTCCAGCAGAGTTGCAAAGTCGGCCATTTCGCCGCCTGACGTTGTCGTTTCGCTGGCCATGCGGGCGCGGTAAGCGTTCACGTTCTGGCCTAGCAGGGTGACCTCCTTGACGCCCTGATCAGCCAGACCGGCGACCTCCACCAGCACGTCCTCAAACGGCCTTGAAACCTCTTCGCCCCGGGTGTAGGGAACGACACAGTAGCTGCAGTACTTGGAGCAGCCTTCCATGATGCTGACAAAAGCGGTCGCGCCCTCGACGCGTGCTGGCGGCAGGTGATCGAACTTCTCGATTTCCGGAAAACTGATGTCTACCTGGGAGCGATTTTGCAGCTCGCGCGCTGCCAGCATCTGCGGTAACCGGTGCAGGGTTTGTGGACCGAATACGAAATCAACATAGGGCGCACGCTCGATGATGGCAGCGCCTTCCTGGCTCGCGACGCACCCGCCGACGCCAATCAGAACGCCTTTTTTCTTGAGATGCCGCACGCGCCCCAAATCTGAAAACACTTTCTCCTGTGCTTTTTCCCGCACCGAGCAGGTGTTGAACAGAATGAGGTCGGCCTCTTCCACGTTGTCGGTCGATTCATAGCCTTGGGCGGCATGAAGTACGTCGGCCATCTTGCCCGAGTCGTACTCGTTCATCTGGCAACCAAAGGTTTTGATAAAGACTTTTTTTGTCATCGCTTTCAATTCTGAGATCCTGCACGACTTCCGGAAACACTCCTGACGCGTGACAGGATGAATCTACCATGTCCGCGCCATCGACCGTGCCTGCTGGCACGATCACTGCGCAATCGCCAAGAGTCCTTTTTCCAGCACCACAAGCAGCTGGCCATTAGTGGCTTGTTCCGATGCGGGTTCAGGCAAGAAATCTTGCGCCCATTCCGATTGCACCTTGATACGCCTGTAACGAATCAACACGTGCCGGCGCCAAAGGGTTGAGGTGAACGACACTAGAGGGGCAGGGACTTTTGCACGCCAACGCTTGAGGGCGGCGAGGCATCCGGCTCCGCATAGTCCTGGCCCCAGTCGAGCCAGTCCGGACCGAACAGTTCAGCCGGGTGCTGTGTGCGCTCCGAGCCGTTGCCGCAGTTGAGTGAATCAACCGGGCAATAGGTATCGCAACCCCAGCAGATTCGCTCCGGGTGCTGCGGGTTGACGGGAAACTTCTTTGTCATTACTGGGTGGGCAACCGGTGGTCCGCATTCCAGCCCCTGAATGGATCTTGCTCAGGCAGAACAGCCACAGCCGTTTTGTTTCGCCTGCACTGGCTCGAACTGCGGGAAAAGAACATTGTTTTCCAGATGAATGTGGTTGATCAGGTCGTCGTTAAGCTGCGCGATGCCAGTGTACAGCGCACGCCAGGTGTTGCAGGCACCTTCGGGCGCGGTCGCGTCCTGCGTCATTGCGTTGAGGCGATCGAGTTGCGCGCCGTGGCTGATGTGCTCGCTGCGCATCATGCCGATCGGGTGCACAACGAAGGGATTGCCGCCAGCCTTGAGTATGGGAAACAGCACGCCCTCTTCCTTTTCCATGTGCTCGAGCATTTCTCGCTCGATGGCTTCGAGCAAGTCCGCCAGACCGGTCGGAACCTGCGGGTTGTCGCGGTGCACGGCTTCAACGCGGCGCGCCATTTTGATCAACTCGGGCAACTGTGCGCGGTGCACCGCATGGTAGCGCTCCAGAATGTGGTCAATTAGTGCCGCCGGCGCTGTGGTCTCGGGCGCCTCGCTGCCACGCTCCAGCGTGGCCAGCTCTGCCAGCACGACTGGCAGATCGAGCTTCTTGTCGAGCGCCGCCTGGCGCAGGCTGATCTGGCCGCCACAACAAAAGTCGAGCTTCAGGCGCCGAAATACCGCTGTCGCACCGGGCAGCTGCACGGCAATTTGCCCCAGAGCCTGATCAGCGCGGTTCGGAGCAAGCGCTGTTTCCAGCGAATCAATTCGAGCGTTCATCTGCATTTCCTTCAATGAATTAGTTGGTGGTTGAATTCTAGTATTAAAGATGCATTGTGTATACCTCTTTGATTGACCCGATTAGCACCGGGGTTACAGCGACCCATACGCACCCAAAAAAACGCCCCCGGTCAGCTGACCGGGGGCGTTTGAAAGAAGCTGTTTGGAGGCTTAGGCGCGATAGGCCTTGTAACCAGCCCGGGCAATCAGGGCGATGCCGACGAAGGGCAGTGTCACTGCATAGACCAGACCGATGAACGGAGCGGCCAGGAACACGGCGACTTCCTTGGCGGCTGCGAGTGCTTGCCAGGTTGC
>CAITXW010000290.1 GCA_903896425.1 uncultured beta proteobacterium
GACGGGGCCAAGCGGTATCTACGTGGCTAAATTGATCGAGCGGATGGGAATTGCAGGGCAGGTGAAATCCAAAGTGATGACCGCTAAGACGGGCGTGAGGGTTGGGACACTCGTTGCGCGCGGAGAAGCGGAAATTGGCTTCCAACAGGTGAGCGAACTGATCCACGATTCCGGCATCGAATATGTAGGACCGTTGCCAGGGGATCTTCAGAGCATCACGGTGTACTCTGCTGGTATCCACAGCCAGAGCGGCCAGCCTGCGGCGGCCAAGGCATTGATCGATTTCGTTGCCACACCGGCCTCGGGAGTGGTAATTAAAAAGAACGGAATGGACCCAGCATAGCCTGCCCTGCCACCAACCAAGTGTGAGGTGTATGCAATGGCTGCAATCTGATGTACCGCGGCCGCCAAATCAGTGTCAAATTCCAAAGCTTCGGCGTTCGGTCATGGTGGGGTCTTTCCGCTCACGGATGGTACTGGAATGACTCTTCCCGCTGCGCAAGAGCCACACAGAGAGAAAGTTCCATTTCGCTCCTCGAATGACTGCTGCCGATCTTTGCGTCAACTCTACGACTGGTATCGAGAACAAACGTGAACGACCCTTGTTGGTCGGGAAGAGCCTCTGACTTTTCAAAACCGCCTGCCCGAAACTTGTCATTGGAATAACAAACGCCTACGTTATACCGGACTCACCAATTCGCAGCCGCTGATCTTCCCAGGAAAGAGGCGTGTCAATGGCAAGATCAAACAGGGATACCGTGTCCGACAGGGTTTCATTCAGAATCGCAGCCTGAATGTCCGGCGCCAGTGTAGTCAGATTGACCATCCGGCTGATGTAGCTGCGATCCACGTTTTCCTGCTTTGCCATCGCCGCAATGTTGGCAACCTGGCCGCTCTCTATCTGACGCAGCCAACGGTGTCCTCAAAGTGGCGAAGCACATCGGCGCACTTCTTCTTCACATTCGAGTTGGCGTTGGCCAGATCGAAGTTGATGGTGGTGGGTGTAATCCCGAACTCATCGAACAGGTCGTAAATGATGGAGCCATCGGCGTCCAGGATCACGCCCTTCAATGCACCCATGCGCAAGTGCTCCAGCGTGATGGCGTGCTTGTTGCGCATGGTCTGCAAGTGACTGGCCATGACGGTTGCGATGGTCTGCATTTCGGTCTCACTGCCAAATGCGCGGATGCCCTGGACTTCTTCCGGCAGCACGACGTCGTCATGGGGAATGTGCGAGATCACAAAGGAGCGCATGGCTCGCTTGCCCCGAATACCGACCGAGCCCGGCGCGCCCGGGGGCATGGTCGGCAGCAGGTTCAAGACACCGTTTTGCTCCTCAACCAGGATCTGGCGCGTGCGAACCGGCTTGTCCGGAAACAGTTTGAGGGCCTCGATGCGACCAAAGCGGTTCGGAATGATGTTGATCGCCGCGGTCAGGGCGGCCATGTTGAAGGCCGGGGAATTGAATGGATTGTTCATGGTGATGTGTCCTTGATGGGTGGAGATCAGGCGCCCTGGCGGATCAGGATGCCGATGGAGATCAGTTGCTTGGTGATAGTCACCTGATCGATCGGGGAGATTTCTGGCGGCCAGACAACCGCGTTGGAGGCCACTACGGCGTGGCGTGCCAGTACCAGCGTGTCTTCGCGGTCGATCAGGCTGGCATCGACATCGGCCATCAGAAGCCCGACCGGGATCTGCGTGCCGTCAACGGCGCCGGGGTCGATCTGTTTGACTTTGCCGGTGGCGCTGTCGCGACCAAGGATGCAGCCAAGGGTCAGGTTCTGCCCGGCAGCGAGTGTTTCCACATCGCGCGAGTAGTTGAGGCACTCTTCCTCGTACTTAACGAGGTCGCCCAGATTAAGAGGTTCACGGATATGTGCGGTGCCAAAGTCACGACCGGACGCAAGCAGGGCAGCCTTGGCCTGTTCTTCGTAGCACTGCTTCAGGGCAGCGTCGAACTTGGTGCGTGCCTGTTTCAGCCAGACAATGGCTTTTCCCAGATTGGCATCGACTTCCAATTTTTGATCTGGCGTCAACTGGGCGAGTTGACTGACGGACATTTCGGCGATGTCGGCGGGGAAGATGGTGAGATCAGTCATGGCTGACTCCCTCCGTGGCAACGCGGCTGTGCGGATTGGCATAGAGACAGTCGTGCTCAAACTGCTCGATGTCTTCAAGCCGATACAAAACTTTGCCGCCTACCCTCATCGGCATAGGTTCGAACAATCTCGATGTTTCGGCGCTGGGCGTACTCCAGAATCTTGTCAGCCTGGTTGTTGGTGGAGTACTGCTGATGCTCAGTCGACATGCGCACGTACTGCGCCGCCCGGTAGCTTGTTTGATCCGTCTCTAAAACCATGTGGCCTCATTCCTTTTGCGGTTGAGGCATGTTGGCTCTACAGGCGAGGAGCTA
>CAITXW010000291.1 GCA_903896425.1 uncultured beta proteobacterium
CCAATCGCCTGGAAAGCAAGCGTCAAAGCGCAGGCATCGGGCATGCGGCGCTTCAGGTGGGCGGCCAGGCAGTCGCTTGGCACCACATCGAAACCGGTGCCAGGCATCAACATCACGCCGGCCTTCGCAGCTTTGGGGCCCATAACTGCAAGCGCTTCGAACACGTCGATTTCGCCCGTGATGTCCAGATAGTGAACGCCGGCCGCGATGCAACCCGCAGCCATGGCCCTGGCCGTTCGTGAAAACGGCCCGGCGCAATTGAGTACCACGGCGACGCCGGCCAGGTTCTTGGCAACCACGCCCGGATCATCCAGGCCAAACACCCGATAGGTGAGGCCATGCCGTTTTGCAAGCGGCGCCAGTTTTTGCGCCGAGCGCCCGGCAAGAATCGGTTTGGCGCCCTCACGCAGCGCCAGTTCGATGATGAGTTCGGCGGTATAGCCGTTGGCACCATAGATGAGCGTGTTGTTGTTCATATCAGGCTCGGCCCCGCACGCTCAGTTCCACTTGAGATAGACCCAACCGCACAGGCCGGCACCCACAAGCCAGAGCAACCAGGTTTGCGACACGGCGTAGGGATACAGCATCAGCGCCACACCTGACCACGTCAGCACTGGCCGCTCGGTCTTCCTGCCGCGCCTGAACACAAGGTATCCGATGATGCCAAAAAGAATGGCGCCAGCGATGTAGGCCGGGCCCGGCAGGACCAGGCCCATGGCTTCGAGAGTTTTGAGTTCGTCCATGGGGCATCCTACTGTCAGCGCAACATATCGATGTGCAAAATGCCATCTTCGTCATACGGCGCCGACGTTACCACGAAGCCAAAGCCCGCATAGAAGCATTCCAGGTACGCCTGCGCACTGATCCGGATGCGATGGCCCGGATGCTGCTGTTGGGCGTACGCGATACCCTTGCCCATCAGCTCAAGTCCGACACCGGCGCCGCGACTGCCTGAGGTCGTGAGGACACGCCCGAGCGCCATTTCCGCGTGCTTTACCCCTGGCGCCAGGCAACGCAGGTAGGCCGCGAGGCAACGCTTGCCGTCGATGTTGCGCCAGCCGAGCAAGTGGTGGGCACCCGGGTCCAGACCATCCATGTCCAGGTACAGGCATCTCTGCTCAAGAATAAACACCTTCTGGCGTGCTGCCAGAACCTCATACAGCTCAGTGCCAGAGAGTTGCGCAAAACTTTGCCACTGCCAGTCCATCATGTCTATTCCTTTTCCTCGCATCGCTGGAAAACCGGGCAGCGAAAACCCACCGAACCTTGACCGACGGAGTCGGTTGCAACCGGGTCTTCAAGTCCGGCGGCGATCTGCGCAGTTTAAGTTGCGAAAAGTCCGGGCGAAGAGCCAAAATTCAGTTTTGATTTCGTCCTCAGCTTCTACAATCGCTGTTAAAACTATAAGTAGCAATCATTGCGTCTTGGGGGATTTCCAAACCATGCGTCCTGAACCGGCCTTCAAACTGCCCGCTGTCACCTGGCTGAAGAAGCGAGGGCTGCGTTTCAATCGACAGCTGTTTCTTGTCCTGCTGCTGGGCAGCGTTTTGAGTTGCACCGCCTGGATCTACATGAGATGGTCGCACCCGGTGGTGGGGTCGCTGTCCGATTTCTTTCCATGGTTCGCGCTTCTGGCAGGCCTGCTGCTGACCTTGCAACTGAGCCGAGTCTATCTGCGCCGCTCCCGGCTCTACCAGCAATCCGACCGCAAGTTTGATGAAATACAAGCCGAGCTGAGTGAAAAGGACCAGTTGGTTGCCGGCATTTTCGAAATGTCGCCGCTGGCCATTGCCCTGTGCGACCCGGGCGGCAAACTCATCTCCAGCAATCCGGCGTTCCGGCGCATGTTCGGCTACAGCCCCAATGAAGTCAACGAACTGAACTACTGGAAGCTCAGCCCCGAGATTGACAACCCGTTTGACGCGCGGCTGCTGGGGGCCAAGACCGATCATTTCGGCCCCTACGAAAAAGGCTTTCTGCACAAGGATGGGCACTTGATCCCGATCGCCCTCATCAACCAGCAGGACGCGAACACTCATGGCGAACCATTCTAAGGGGCTTGCCTTGCCCGTTGGGCGCAATTTTTGCGCTCGACACAGGCCCGACACGCATTGGCCTGAGGTAGGATCAGGCATTCGGACTCCGCGCACAGATAAGCTTATACCGATGAAGATCATTATCATTGACGACCACTCCATCGTCAGGCAGGGCATCCGCCTGATGCTGGAAGATCAAGCCGAACTGCAAGTGGTCGGCGAAAGCAGCACCGGGCTTGATACGCTGGCCTTGTGCCAGGCACTACAGCCCGACCTGATCCTGCTTGATCTGTCGCTCGGCTCGCTCAACGGCATGGACCTGATCAAAAAAGTTACGCGGGACCATCCGCAGGTGCGCATCCTGGTCTTTTCCGCCTTCGAGGAGGCCAGCTACGCGGTGCGGGCCCTGAAGGCCGGCGCCAGCGGCTATGTCAGCAAGGAGCAGGCCGCCGAGGAGTTGCTCAGCGCCATCCGCACGGTGCTTGCAGGGAAAAAATACATCAGCGCCGCCGTCGCCCAGTCGCTGGCAGACTGGGTTCAGGACAGCGACTTGAGCCCGGCCCACATCCAGTTGACAAGCCGCGAATTTGAAACGGTTCAACTGATTGCAGCCGGTCTGACAACTTCCGAGATCGGCGACCGGTTGTGCATCTCGGTGAAAACCGTGGGCATGTACCGCCAGCGTGTTCTGTTCAAGCTCGGCCTGCGCAACAACGCCGAACTGATTGCCTACGTCATCAACAACCACCTGACGCTGGCGCAAAGCATCTCGCAGGAAACCGACTTGCCCGATTGAGCGCGCCGTGCCGGCTTGCACCCTGTGCGCAGGCCCGTGACCGAAGCCCAAACAGCGGCTAATTTCACCAGCTTATCGCCCGTTCCGGGCATTATTTAAAACCAATAATTGTTCCATCAGGGTTGGCCCTGCCCCTTCACCGGCAAGCCCCCCTCAGGAGCATTTTTTTGGCAGAAGAAAGCGATCTCGAAAAGACCGAAGACGCCTCCCCGCGGCGACTGGAGAAGGCACGCGAAGAAGGCGACGTTCCGCGTTCACGTGAACTGGCCACTTTCGCCGTGCTGATATCGGGACCGCGGCCTACCCTTCCAACTGGGAACTGTCGGCGGCGCGCTCAAGTCGGGTGGTGCGCCTGCTGGCGATATCGGGCATCGAGGAGGCCCGGCTGATTGCCATCGGCCATGGCGCCAACCACCCGGTCGCATCCAACGACACAGCACAGGGTCGGCTGCGCAACCGCCGGGTTGAGATACAGGTGCTGTCAGGCGAGCCCAGCGCCAGGAGTAGCAGCGCCGAGTGAGAGGCTAGGCAGCCTCTGAATCGCTTAGCGGCTGGTCGTGAAAGCCGTGTACACAGGTGCGCAGGATCAGCCGGATGGCCTGCTCGTCTTCGGCATCGGCTGCTTGCTGCAACTGGTGCAGGTGGCCCAGCAGTTCGGGCCAGGCGATGAAGTCTTCGTGTGCCTTCATGATGCGCGGGTGCGTTGTCGGCGTCGGGTTGTCGCCAATCAAAAGCTCTTCATACAGCTTCTCGCCGGGGCGCAGCCCGATGAAAGAAAACGCAATGTCACCATCGGGATTCTGCGCATCAAGCACCTGCAGGCCCGAGAGTTCAACCAGACGGCGCGCCAGGTCAACAATCCGGACCGGCTCGCCCATCTCCAGCACAAAGACCTCACCGCCGCTGGCCATGACAGCGGCCTGCAGCACCAGTTGCGCAGCCTCGGGAATCGTCATGAAATAACGCGTGACCTCAGGATGCGTCACGGTCAGCGGTCCGCCGCGCGCAATCTGCTCGCGAAACATCGGCACCACACTGCCGCTGGAGCCCAGCACATTGCCAAAGCGCACCATGCTGAAACAGGTTGAGCCCGGCGCTGCCTGCGCCGCCAACGCCTGCAAGGCCATCTCTGCCATGCGCTTGCTGGCACCCATCAAATTGGTTGGCCGCACCGCCTTGTCGGTCGATACCAGCACAAAGCGCGCAACGCCAGCGGCCTGCGCTGCCTGCGCCATGTTGAGCGTGCCGAACAGGTTGTTATTGATGCCTTCGGACGGGTTGCATTCCACCATCGGCACGTGCTTGTAGGCGGCGGCGTGGTAGACGGCGTCGGGGCGGTAACGCGCGCAGATGCGGTCGAGCCGGCCGCGCCGGCCGACACTGGCCAGCAAGGGCACCAAGTCCACGCTCGCAGCTTGCGCCAGGCACCAGGCCTGCAACTCGCGGTGCAGACTGTAGAGACCAAACTCATTGTGATCGAGCAGCAGCAGGCGCGCCGGTTGCTCGTGCAGAATCTGGCGGCACAGTTCGCTGCCGATGCTGCCACCGGCACCCGTCACCAGAATGGTTTGATTGCGCAAACTGCTGGCAAAAAAACCGGCTTGCGGTGTAACCGCCTCGCGCCCGAGCAGGTCTTCAACGTCGAGTTCGCGAAAGTCCTGCACCGTGACACGCCCGCTGGCGAGATCGGCCAGCCCCGGCAGCGTTCGGGTGTGCACCGGCAAGGCGCGCAGGCTCTGAATGATCCGGTTACGACGCTCGCGCGAGGCACTCGGTATCGCCAGCAGGATGTCGGTGATCGCCAGTTTCTTGACCAGCTCGGCAATCTGCGCCGGGGCGAATACCGGCACGCCGTTAATGGTTTGTCCAATCTTGGATGGATCGTCATCAACAAAACCGAACAGTTTGGAGTGGACGCCAATGGCCATCGCTGAGGCGGTCTGGACGCCGGCGGCACCCGCGCCGTAAATCAGCATGCGGCCCTGGTTGCGCTGATGGGCCACGCTACTGCCAGCCAGCCAGAAGCGCGCCATGGCGCGGCTGCCGGCCACCAGCAGAAAAAAAATGATCGGCTGCAACACACCCAGAGTGAGCGGGAAAGTGGGCCAGTTGGCCCACCACAGCAGCACGATGCGCACCAGTGCATAGAGCGCTACCGCCTTGGTCGTTGCCAGCATCGCCTCCAGCCCCGAGTAGCGGAAGATGGCGCGGTACAGCCCGAAGCGGACAAAGATCGGAAACGCCAGCACCGGGCCCAGCAAATAAACCCACCACTGAGCGCCTTGCGGCCAGTGCAGGGTCTCAAAACGCAGGGAATAGGCGACCCAGGTTGACAGCAGCGCCAGCGCCAGATCGAGGCCAACCACCAACCAGCGCTTGACTCGGCGCGGCCAGTTCAAGGCCTGTCTAAGCATCGTGCTCGCACACCCGCATGGCCAGCTTGCGCGTCGGAGTATTTCGGTCGGGTTTCATAGCCCTTGATGGTAGCAGCACCGGCGTAGCCAAGCCCGCCGGACTGCCAGTTCAGCGCGCCCCGATCAGATGTTTGAAACGCTGCTCAACACCGCACTGGTATGCATGGCGTACCAGCGTCTGCCGACCATCTGTTGATTTGAAATCGCCTCTGCGTTGCGCGGGTTGATTCGAATTGGTCAGAGCAGTCCTCAACTGGCTGCACAGCGACTACACGGCCACAAAGAAAAAAGCCCACTACCGATTAGATAGCAGGCTTTCCTTGTGCCGCAAGGCTCATTTGGTGGGATGTGCGGGGGTCGAACCCACGACAAACGGATTAAAAGTCCGCTGCTCTACCAACTGAGCTAACATCCCG
>CAITXW010000292.1 GCA_903896425.1 uncultured beta proteobacterium
GGCATTGGGGCCCACGGACCTGCGTTCCTGCTAAAACATGGTGTCAGCGCCCGAATTCAGCCTCTTTGGGTAGTCGGTTTTCTCTCAAAGCTAAAAAGATGTCGGGTCGCGCTTTTTCAACATCAGCAGCCGGTGCAGCGCGGGCAATGTAGTCGCGAACGGCCTGGGAGCCGCCCTCGCCGAGCAGATCCCGCGCATCAGTGCCAACTTGACTTGACGCAGGAGGCACGGCCAAAGTGAATCCCGTCACCTTTGCAGCCTCCAAGGCACGCGGGATGGCATTCGATTTGAGTCTTCCAGCCGCATCACGACTGATGTCGTGGTCTGTCGCAACAACGACACCCGGAAATAAGTCGGATAGGTCCGATTGTTTGACCCATCTGGCGACTGCCATCACGTTGTTCGACGACAACGCGCAAAGCGTGTTGCCTGCACCGCTCTGTTGAATCGCAAGTCCTGTTGCCACCCCTTCACAGATCACCAGCGGCTTCGTTTTGTCAGCGACTGCCAGCCATGCCTGTAGCGAAGCCAGCGAATCGCCGGTCATTGCTCTCATTAACGAATCAGGAGCTGGGAAAGGTACAAAGGCGCCAACTGTTCGAGAGCCTTTGGCCATGATCTTGTCGGTGCTGAACGTAACCTTGGGCATTAGGTGTTGCACCCCGCACAGCTCCACCGTGTCTCGCCTGCCCATCGGATCAGGTCGAAACATGGGAACCATCATCGTATCGGCATATCTATGATGCCTGGGATACACCCGCAAATCCGAGCCATCCAAAGTGGCATTACCTTTGACAAGGTGCCTATGATCAGCGGGCGGGATTTCAGCAGCCATCCATGAATTGATAGTGTCTCGATTCAAGTCAAGATCGACCGGATTAAATTCAGACGCTTTCACCGGGCGCGGTAAAGCAGGTGAAGACCGGGGTGGTGCAAGATCGCCATCCAGCCCCAAGTCGCGTCCCGTGACGAACATGGTTTTCTTGCCATCACTGGTTTGCCTGCCTACCCGCCACGGTGCAGGGAGATCGATGTCGCCACGAAATGAAAAAGCGGTTGCAACGCCGTCGTTCGACACCAGCAGCTTGTAGACTGGCTTTTGATCCGAGCCATCGCAGTAGCGCCCGTGTAAACGCGAGGGAATTAGACCAGCCGCCTGCAAGGACGCATCAGCCGCTCGCCACACTTGTTCTGGGTCATACGAGCGCAGTTGCCCTGGTGCAGACGAGAATTTGGGTACTTTGTTCAGTGCTGTCAGTTCTTGGTGCACGGTCAGCTGGTCAACATGCGCCCGGAGCGCCGGCGTCGATTTGTCGCCAAGCGGGATATCGCCCGCAGCAAGCCAAGGCTCACCCGCTGCAAGTCCTTTTTCTGCGTAGCGATGCCACATTTTCAAAGTACCGTCCCGTGCCAGGGACAGTCGGCCACCGGGCGTTCGACTGGTTTCACCGGGCAGACGAAATTCGACCAAATGGTCTTTGACTTTGTGAATTTCGCAGCCTCGGGCAACGATGTAGTTCTCAATCTTTTGCAGTGAATCCATGGTGATTCCTCAAGAATTGAGCCCCATGCGCAAGCCTGGCGCGTGACCTACATGTCCATCACTCACCCAATGCGGCTTCCTGTGATCCGCAGCGTATTGCAAACGCTTTGAAAAACTGTTGAGCTTGTCTGCCACGCCACTTGGTTCTTGCCTGTAGTCAGCCTCAAATCGTTGTTGGGCAGACTTTGCATCGAATGAATTGGCAGGCATGCCACCGGTTTCGTTGTTGGTTGGCTGGCTTTTGCTGGCACCGCCATCACGTGGACTCGCAAAAGGATCAAAACGCGCATCAACAAAACCGGGAGCTTGGGTCTGGCCAAAACTTTGACTACCCGCGTTCAAGCCTTGCCAACCCACAGGACTGTCAGAAGGAGGCGGCGAGGGGGAGGGTGAAGATGCACCGAGGTGACTGCCA
>CAITXW010000293.1 GCA_903896425.1 uncultured beta proteobacterium
ACTCCTGCAGAGCCCTATCCTCCCAGCCGCAAGGTTACTCTACCAAGAAGAAGAGCTTTTTCGCAACCTTCCCGTTGACAAACCACGTACCTGTCAACGGGGTGCCCTGGAACACTCAGGACACACTTGCAAAACGGACGGAAGCGGTGTCACCATAAGGACCTGTTGGTCAGCTAACCAGCAGGTGGGCTTTCGGGAGATGCTCGTGGATTACGCTAGGAGTAACTCTCCGCTTCTGTGAATGAGCACCGGCGCAAAGCACCTACATGGGGACTGCCCTGCATACCTGAGTGCATGTAGGCGCCTGATCCGTTTCCGTCCGTCTGCATAACCGTAAGGAACAAGATGAACGAAGAAGTAAAACATGTCGAGCGGGTGATCGGCTTTGACGCTCACCCGGATAGTTTCACCGCAGCGATCCTGCGCGGCCCTACGCCCGCAGCCGCCGTGGTGGAAAAAGTATTCAATAAACTGCCGATGGCTCAGCTCCCGAGTTGGGCCCAGAAACACACCACCGCCCAGGATATGATCGTGCTGGAAGCTTCGGGCAACAGCTTCCAAGTGGTGCGCACGCTGGCCGCTGCCGGGCGCCAGGCCAAGGTCCTGGAGAGTTGCCAGATGGGTAAGCTTAAGGAGGCGCACGCTAACAACGACAAGATCAGCGCGGTGCGCATCGGCAAGGCCTACCTGGCCGGCACGGCCAAAGAGGTCTGGGTGCCCGACCCCAAAACCCAGGAATGGCGTGATTGGTTCTACGCCTACAGCAAGGCCACTAAACGTACCACGCAGATGCAGACGCGGCTGCGCTCTTACCTCAGCGACAATGGCGTGCGGCTCAAAGCGGGCACTCGCCTGACCCAAGCCGGGGAGGTCGAACCGCAGATCCGCCAAGCCCGGGAGTGGACCTCGCGTCAGTGGCAAGTGATCGAAATCTTCCTGGCAGAATTGAGCCACGCCCACCAGCAGCGCCAGCACTGGCACAGCCTCATCGCTCAGGAGGTGCTCGCCAAACCGGAACTCCTTTCCATCGTGCGCCTGTGCGGCGTCCGCGAAATCATCGCCTTCGCTCTGGGCGCTTTTGTCGGCGACATCAAGCGCTTCGCCAACCCCAAGAAGCTCGTCAAGTACGTCGGACTCAACCCCGCTTTTGATGACAGCGGCGAGTCGGAGTGGAGCGGCGGCATCGGTGGGCACGGCCACAATCTCCTGCGCAGTCTGCTCATCGAGGGCGCACAGGCTATCTTGCGCTCCAGCAAAAGTCCCTTGGCTCGCTGGGGCAAGAAGCTGCTCGCCACCAAGGGCAGCGTCAACCTGGCGGTAGCCGCCATCGCCCGTAAACTCACCGTGGCCATCTGGTATCTGATGATGGGCCAATGGACAGCGTTGGAGGAAATCGATGCGCGCCTGCTCGGCAAGGTCACCAAAATGATCGGGTCGGTAGGCCAACAGGGGCTTCAATCGCTAGGCAAAACCCGCAAGACCTATCGCAAGGAAATTTACCAAAGGCTCAAGACTGGCCGTGAATATGTCCTGGACCCAAACAAAAAGTTGGTCCCGCAGCCCGCTGCCAACCAAGCCTGACAATATGGTCAAGAATGAGTTTATCGCTTTAGACCGTGGCTTGCTCAAGCATCCCTCGAAGGTCATCTCCTGGCGCTGCCTGAGGGCAGCGCCAGGAGCGGATGCTTCCGCATTCCACGGACGACTGGGCGCTCGGGTTGCACTCCTGCAGAGCCCTATCCTCCCAGCCGCAGAATTACTCTACCAAGAAAAAAAGCTTTTTCG